>JBGTCS010000319.1:0-2825 GCA_041748715.1 Pyrinomonadaceae bacterium
GGGAGTATGAGCCGGGCACGCATACTGGCAATCGACAACTTTGTGAAAATATTCTGGGTCTTTTACGTCGGTAGGTTCCAATTTGGTTAGTTCCTCATTCGTGAGCGTTATTCACTCAAATGATAATTGAAGTTTGACCGCTTTGCCAATTAAATTCCATAAAAGTCAGCTAAGAAAGCTGATAACGCGTCATGCGGAACTAAACCTAAAATACAAGACGTCTAATAGAATTTAAATTGGCCTCATCTTTAATTTTTGCTCTAAACAAATTATTATGAGGCGGGCGGGAATAACAGACTACCTCAAAAATACAATCCGCTGATGTCGGCGGTTCCTAAAGATCACATGCAACCAACATCGTTACCTTCGCTAGAGGCGGCCCTCGGAATACCCGAATTTGTCGGCTATGTATTTATCTTTCTATTTGGCGCCGTCATTGGCAGTTTCCTGAATGTTGTGATCTACAGGGTGCCTCACGAAATGTCGCTCATGACGAGTTCGGCGTGCCCGGATTGCGAAACTGCGATCAAGTTTTACCACAATGTCCCGATCCTCGGCTGGCTAATGCTGGGCGGCAAATGCAGCAACTGTAAGGCTCCGATACTCTGGCGTTATCCGGCTGTAGAATTGCTGACGGCCTTGGTTTTTTGCCTGGTTTATTGGCAAATCGGTTGGTCGGTGATGCTGCCGGTTGCAATTATTTTTGCCGCGACAATGATCGCTTTGATCTTTATCGACGCTGAGCACATGATCCTGCCAAATGTGATCACGTATCCGCTCTTGATATTTGCGCTGATTGTGCGGGTTTTGTGGCCGGTCTTTTTTCCCGAAAATCTTTTTTCGGATATGACATATTCACCAATCAATCAACTGGATGGCCTGCCGTTTTGGGCAGCGAGTCTGGTGGGAGCATTCTTTGGTGCATTGATAGGCGGCGGCTCGTTGTGGCTGGTCGGGGCAATCTGGAAAGCACTGCGCGGGGTCGATGCTATGGGCCTGGGTGATGTAAAACTAATGTTAGGAGTCGGTGCTTTGCTTGGCTGGCGTTTGACGATATTGACAATCTTTCTGGGTGCTTTCACTGGGGCTTTGATCGGCGTCGTGTTGGTCTTAAAAGAAAAAAACAAAAATCTACAAATGCAGCTTCCGTTTGGTATTTTCCTCGGGATTGGGGCAATAGTCGCAATGCTATTTGGCGAGCGGATGATCGAGTGGTATTTGGCTACGTTTATCTAGCGACTAAGTAACTTTCCGGGTTAGTGGCTGCGGACGCATTCGTCCGAACAAAAGAAGAGGTCCCCAACCTTTCTCGCCTTATTCTGTGGAACCCAAACCCCGCATTTGGAACAATTTACAAGCGGTATATTCTTGGCTGTCTGGTCGGAAACGTTCCTCGACGTTTGAGTGATCGACTGTTTTGCTTCCTTGAGCATTCGTGCGAATCCGATCATTCCGGCGATCTGTTTGCGATAACGAAATGCGGTCATCGCAAAAAGGCCGAAAATTATCAAGAGAATAAAAAGAGCTTCCCTCAATTCCGTACCCCACTTTTTGCCGCCGCAATCATCGGAGTAATCTCGCGGATGGCTGAATTGTTTGGATTAATACCTTTTAGCGTGTCAAAAGCTTTTTCGGCCTCCACGATCTTGTTCTGTTTTACAAGTGTCTGTACGAGGAACTGTAGCGAGCGTTCGTGCCGCGGGTTGGCGGCGACCACCTTTTGCAGCTCGGCGGCCGCTTTCTCAAGCTCCGGAGGTTCCTGTAAAAAATAGGTCAATCCGTGATCCGTCAAAACGTCCGGGTCATTTGGCCTTTCTGCGAGGGCTTTGCTGTAAACATCTCGGGCCCTTTGAAACGTCGCCGCGTCTTTGTTGAAAAAAGCGATATCAAAATGGGCGTTCCCCAGAGCCACCAGGACATCAAAATCTTTGCCATTTGCCGCATTTGCCCGCTCAAGGATCCGAACTCCCTCGCCGAGCAGACTGACGTCCTGCTTCATTGCCGCATAGCGGTAAAGCGAAATACCAAGATCCTTTTGGAATGAGTAATTTGTTGGATTCTGGTCGGCCTCGGCGATCTTGCTCTGTATTTCTGCGGCAGTGAGCTGCGAATCTCCCGACGGCTGCGAGGCATTCATGTTTGCCGCGGCCGGTCGATCCGGTTGAGAAAGCACTGCGTTCAATTCGGACCGGTTAATGGAATTGGCTAGCAAAAAGCCACCTACTAAACCCAAAAAAGCGGCGAGAATTACAAAAATAATCGTGTTTTTATGCATCGCTAATTGATGTTAACAGACTACCGAAGAACAAAAAAAGCGTTGCCGATATGAAATCCGGCAACGCATACGCATTTTCACAGTTGGAGACTATTTCTTTTTCCCTTCGACCGGTATGAACGGCAGGTCGTCGGCTCGGCGGCGAACAGGCGGGTCGGTGGCGCGGCGGCGAGGTAACTCATTTGAGGTTCGGCGATCAACGCTACCAGCCGGCAAACCTTTGCCGTGGACCGCTTCGACCAAAATTCGTGTTATCTCTTGTGAGAGTGTGCGATGCTCGCCGGCCGCCCGGCGTCTCAATGACTCTTTTAGTTCATTGGGGACATACGCACCAATAAATACACCTTTACGGTTTGCCATAATATAGAACCCGCTCCTATTAAAAGATTGAAATAAGGTTAATTACCTTACAATTAAAACCGCGTCTATAAGCCGAATCTTGTCTCCGCTTTCGCGGGAGGCGATCATTCATCTAGGCCATGCGTTACCGCATGGCTCGAGCGGCCTACCCGGAAACGCCGCCGAATTACTTCGGCATCGAGCGGGCAAC
>JBGTCS010000320.1:0-3827 GCA_041748715.1 Pyrinomonadaceae bacterium
AAATGGTGGCTGGAGAGGGACTTGAACACTCGACCTCGGGGTTATGAATCCCGCGCTCTAACCAGCTGAGCTACCCAGCCACGAATAATTGATTATAGTTTCGCGTGCGGAAAAATCAAGGTGGTATCAACGAGATGCTGAATGCTCTAACTTTCTACGAATCGTGCGCTCACGCTCTCGGCATAGGCGGGCTCGGCACTAGCCGACACAGGCGGTTCGGTCGCTGCAATTAAAAACGCCAGCAAACACAGATAGTACGCAACTTAGGCCTTTGTTCCGACGTCGAAGGTTTATTGTATAATCGGAGCATTCTATGAAAGTTCGTTATCTTAACCGTCTTTTTCTCATTGTTGCGGCAACCACTTTATTATTAACGGGTTCGGCGTATTCGCAGGCAAAAAAACCAGCGGGTGCCGGCGAATTCCGCTCGGTCACGATCATGTCCCAGCCAAAGACCAGTGTCTGGATCGACGGCGTGTTTCGCGGCAAGACAAATGCTGACGGAAAGCTCGAGATAGCTACCGTCTCGGCGGGTGCCCACACGCTCAGGCTCCGTTCGGACGGTTATAAAGAAAAGTCACAGCCATTGGCGGCGGCACAAAAAGGCGAGATAAATATCGCGCTCGTCAAAACGACCGACGGTGCGGAACTCGCGTTTCAGGAAGCCGAGCGTCTGACATTTTCGGACCGCGAAAAATCGGCTGAGGCATACCGAAAAGCTATCATCCTGCGTCCAAACTTTCCCGAGGCCTACCTTGGACTGGCGCGAGTGCTGTCCGAGACCGGCGATCTCGAAGACGCAATGGACGCGATCACGATGGCCCGTAAATTCCGTCCCGGTTATGCCGAAGCGACGGCTGTCGAGGGCCGTATTCACAAGGAATTCGGCAATCCGGATAAGGCAGTGGCGGCATTCAAACGCTCCATTACCGAAGGAAAAGGCTTCCAGCCCGAGGCTTATACCGGTTTGGGTCTTTATCATAAAGAGCAGGCCGAAGGTTTTGGCAGCTCCGGCGATTTTAATAACGAAGACCTGATGTACATCGAGGCCGCAAAAAACTTAAAAATTGCCGTCAAACAGCTTTCGGGTGCTCCTGACACGGTCGTTATTTATCAGCTGCTCGGGCTGATCTACGAACGTCAAAAACGGTACAAAGACGCTATCGCCACCTACGAAGAGTTTCTGCGGATCTTCCCCAACACCGCGGAGGCGACCGCTGTCAGGTCATTTATTGTTCAGCTCAAAAAAGCGATGGACGGGCAAGACTAGATTTATCTCCTCATTTGCCGCTGCCCCGGTATTTCCACTCTCCTAAAACAGGCTGTTCGCGATCAGCTAGCCGCGCACCTGGCTTGAAAGTCGAATTTCGAATCGTTTTTTGGCCGATTTCTAGTGGCCTGGCAGCTGTACCAAGGTTCAGTTAGCCGCGAACTTTGGTGTGGCGAATATGACATAAATTAACGAACCCTTTATATTAGGTATCGATCACGCACGACATCGCGATTTAGAATTTTGAGATATTTTCTGACCAGTGATAGAAATTTTGAAGAGATTTTTTAATACTTTCCGCGGCCGGCTGCTGTTGATTTTGGCGGTTCTGCTGATCGCTACACTCGGTGTGCAGTATTATCTGAATTTACGCACACAGGGCGAAAATATCGAGCTTAGAGCGGCACAGGCGAGGGCCTTTACAGCCGGTATTTCGCTTGGATTTGGAAGTATTCCGCTTGAGGATAAACGGATTAAGGACCTCTTTGATGAAAAGGACGAATCTTATTTTGACGCGGCCACAAAGCAAAGGATCAAGGACATAATAATTATTGATAATAATTGGCATGTGACCGACAGCTTAAATCCTGATTATTTACCAAGCTATGACGACAATGACAAAGTAAAATACAAAAGCCTGTCCGAACTAACCGATCTTCCGCCCCTTATGGAGGGTTCCCGCTTGGGGTCGGATCTTGAAAAATTCCCCAATCGCGACACGCCTCAAAACGAGACCGCGGGCGACGAAGCTCACGCCATACCGCTGGATACCAGTCTGGGCCGGTATTATGTGATGGTCATCCTCAAAAACGATAAAAAAGACGCTTCGTGGCGCGCGGCCCAGCCCCTAGTTTTTACACTCGGAATTTTGCTCGTTTCGTCGCTGATAACGTTTTTCCTGGTCTGGCGTTTCGCCCGCCCGATCACGAATCTTTCGAATGCGGCCCGCGAGGTTGCTGAGGGCAATCTCCGCGTGCGAGTTCCGGATGACCATCGGAGCGACGAAATGGGGCGCCTCGCGCTGAATTTTAACGAAATGGCGGCGGAACTCGAAAAAACACGGGATCTCGAAGCTCAGCTTCAGCAATCGGAAAAATCGGCCGTTGTCGGGCGGCTTGGTTCAGCGATTGCCCACGAGATCCGTAACCCGCTGAATTATATTAATTTGACGCTCGATCACCTGCGGTCCAAGTTCGCTCCGGCGGACGAGGAAAAGCGTGTCATCTTTGAAAAGCTGACTTCGCAGCTAAAAGCCGAGGTCGCTCGGATAAATCAGCAGATATCGGATTTTTTGAACTATTCGCGCCCGGCCAAGGCTGATCTCGAACCGATCGATGCGCGAAAAGCTATCGAAGATTCCCTCCGCATCGCCGAAGCCGAAGCCGCCGAAAAAAATGTGACGATCGGCGTGATCGAACACGAGGACGTGCCGCGCATCCTGGCCGATGCCGAATATCTGCGTTCGGTCTTTAATAACCTGTTTATCAACGCATTACAGTCGATGGAGAACACGGGCGGGCACCTGGGCATCAAGATCACGCACGACGATGGCAGCGAATTTGTGAATTTTGAAGTCTCGGACACCGGCGGCGGTATTTCTGACGAGAACCTGGCGAACATTTTTGAGCCATATTTTTCGACAAAAGAAACGGGTACGGGCCTCGGCCTGGCGATTGTTCAAAAGATCGTCGACATTCACAATGGCGTGATCGATGTCGAGTCCGAGATCGGCAAAGGAACCCGGTTTACTGTGAAATTACCAAAAAGCGGGGATCGCTAAACAGGTCGTAAACTGCGTTTTCCGATATTCGTGAATTCGTGGCTATTTTTCGCCACTAATGAACGAATCGGTTCTGAATTCCTGGGAAAATCGAAGCAGATCGACCCGATACTTTCTGATAGACTAGTTTTTCAACGAACTTTTTTAATTAAATCTTATGGCTAGAAAATCAATCCTTGTAGTTGATGACGAAAAGAATCAACGCGAAATCTTAGAAACGATTCTCTCGGGCGAGGGATATGACGTAACGACCGCAAGTTCGGGCGAAGCGGCGATGAAATTTGTCGCTGACCGGCATTTCGACCTGGTACTGACCGATCTAAAAATGACCGGTATGAGCGGGCTCGACCTGCTCAAGGAGCTGACCGATTTTGATAAATCGATCATCGTCATACTTTTGACCGCTCACGGAACGATTGATTCGGCAGTTGATGCTCTACGGCTCGGGGCGTTTGAGTATCTGCAAAAGCCCTATGACAGCGAAAAGCTGCTCGAGACGGTGTCGCGTGCGTTAAAAAAACTTACCATTCTGGACGCCGAGATCATTTCGGTCTCGCCCGAGATGGACAAGGTAAAAAAGCTTATTCTAAAGATTGCCAAGTCGAATTCGACCGTCCTGATCCGCGGCGAAAGCGGGACCGGAAAGGAATTGATCGCCCGCTCGATGCATACCAATTCCCTGCGTTCGAGCGAAGCGTTTCAGGCGGTCAACTGTGCGGCGATAAACGAAAACCTGCTCGAATCCGAGCTATTCGGACATGAAAAAGGATCGTTCAC
>JBGTCS010000321.1:0-1885 GCA_041748715.1 Pyrinomonadaceae bacterium
GAACAAGAAAATCCGAGCATCGGCGTTTTGCTATGCAAAGGCAAGGATCAAACGGTCGTCGAATATGCGTTGTCACGCAACATGTCACCCGCAATGATCGCCGACTACGAAACGAAATTACCCGAAAAACAGCTCTTAAAAGCAAAGCTGGATGAATTTACATTCCTGCTCGAATCGCGTCAAAGCGAGGAAAATGACTAATGCCCCTGAAAGATTACCAACAATCTCTGCTTGACGATTACGCCGCATATCTTTCGCGTACGCGGGAGCTTTCCGATCCCGATGCCGCATTTCGCGAGAGCACGCGGATGCATTTTGGGCATGAGCTGCCTTATTTCCCGCTGCCGGGCGGCGACGGTATTCCTTATGTTTGTCTTCGTGTACCGACGGGCGGCGGCAAGACCCTGATCGCTGGACATAGCATTAAGACAGTCAACGATAATTTCCTCGCTGCCAATCAATCTCTGATTATCTGGCTCGTGCCATCAGACGCGATTCGCGAACAGACATTGTATGTTCTGAAAACACCGGGCGAGATACTTCACCAGGCGATGCGTGACCTTTTTGGTGCCGTGAACGTGCTCGATATCAGCGAAGCTCTGGCCGTACAGCCGTCAACACTCAATACCGCGAATACGATCATTGTCTCGACAATGCAGAGTTTTAAGCGTGACGAGAGCGACAAAAACAGCGTCGGGTTAAGGGTCAACCGGCAAAACGGAGCGCTGATGCCGCACTTTGAGAAGGTTGATAAAGAGCTTCGCGGCGAAGGTTCGCTGGTTGATGCGATACGGCTTCGACGGCCTTTTGTTATTGTCGATGAGGCCCATAATCAGGGAACGCCACTAGCCGTCGACACCTTACTCAAACTAAATCCGTCCTGCATTCTCGAACTCACGGCGACGCCTGACCGCGCGGTTAATCCATCAAACGTCCTTCGGAGCATTTCCGCATCGGTCTTGCAAAATGAGGACATGATTAAGCTGCCGCTCGAACTTGCGATCAGCCCGGAATGGCGGGTTGCTATGACCGAAGCTATAAATCGTCTTGGCGAATTGGAAAAGGAAGCTGCCGAGGAACAAAAGCTAACCGGCGAACAGATCGATCCGGTCGTTATGCTTATTCAGGGCGAGAGTGCTCAAGCTGGACATGAAAGGTTTACACCGCCGCGGGTTAAAGAAATTCTGATAAACGACTTTAACATTCCCGCCGAATCGATCGCTATCGAATACCGGGACCAGAAAGAACTAGAGGGCAAACGGCTCGGTGATCCGGATTTTCCACAATTTGTCATTACGGTCGATAAACTTCGCGAAGGCTGGGATTGTCCGTTCGCCTACGTCTTGTTTTCATTTCGCAATACAACGTCGGCAACGGCCGTTGAACAGGTTTTGGGCCGCGTATTGAGAATGCCGCATGTCACGCGAAAGCGGCGCGAGGCCCTGAACCGGAGCTATGCTTATGTTGTGTCAGACCAATTGGCAGAAACGGTAAACAGCTTGCGGGACGGCCTGGTTCAAAGCGGTTTTGAACGGCTGGCGACGAAAGACCTGATCTACACGCCCGACGACGCTGGCAACAACCTATCGCTCTTTCCGATAAAGGAAGATCTTACAATCCCTTTGCCAGAGGCAGACAATGCCGTTTTACTGCCCGACAACGAGGCAGTTCAGACATTGCCAAGGGCTTTGCGTGAACGGATAGAAATATCGCCCGAAACGGGGACATTGACCGTCAAAGACGGAGCAAGCCCTGCTCAGATCATACAAATTGCCGCAACGTTTACATCGCCCGAGGTGTCGAGAATAGTCAGAGAACGAATGGACACAGCCTCGGCCAATACATCTGTTCGCGAAAAGACACCGGCCGAGAACGGCGAATCGGC
>JBGTCS010000322.1:0-29159 GCA_041748715.1 Pyrinomonadaceae bacterium
GGAACGGTCGTGTTTATTTTCCAACCTGCTGAGGAGGGACCGCCGGCGGGTGAGGAAGGCGGAGCACCGTTGATGGTCAAAGAAGGAGTAATGACGGATCCAAAGATCGACGCCATTTTTGGCATTCATATCAATTCTCAAACGGAGATCGGCCAGATCAAGTACAAGTCCGGGGCGACGATGGCCGCCAGTGATTGGTTTGAGATCAAGATAAAAGGACGCCAGACCCATGGGGCGTATCCGTGGGCCGGCATTGATCCGATCGCGACGGCAACTCAGATCTACACGGGTCTACAGATGATCGTTGCACGCCGTTCAGAATTGCCAAAAGCTCCCGTCGTCATCACGGTCGGCCGCATTAACGGCGGCGTCCGCGAGAATATCATTCCCGAAGAGCTGACAATGGCCGGGACGATCCGCACGCTCGATTCGGAAATGCAAAAAGACGTTCACGAGAAGATCCGTCAGACCGCCAAAAGCATAGCCGAGAGCATGGGAGCAACCGTCGAGGTTACCATAGACAAGAAAGCACCGGTCACATATAACACACCGGCTCTTGTCGAAAAGATGCTCCCGTCGCTGCAAAAAGCAGCAGGGAAGGAAAACGTAATGTCGGCGGATTGGGTAACCGGGGCTGAAGATTTTGCGTTCTTTGGCGAAAAGGCTCCGTCATTCTACTTTTTTGTCGGAGGAATGCCGAAAGGGAAGGCGGTCAAGGATGCGGCCCCGCATCACACGCCCGATTTCTTTATCGACGACAGCCGTCTCGATGTCGGCGTAAAGGCGTTTTGTAATATCGTATTCGACTATACGAAGTAGAGAAGTGAGTAATCAAAAAGCGAAAAAGCAGGTTGGAATTTATCCGACCTGCTTTCTAGCTTATGCGTTTCTTTATCGTCTGATTCCCGCGATTATCGTGTGGGCTGCGGCGGACGCGGTCGTCCCGGGACGATGGCACGTCCGCCGGCACCGCGAAATAATGGGGTAAAAACCCATTTCGAATGATTCTCAATTCCGTAATAAGCGATGATCGATTTGCTCCGGCTTTGGCTTGCGACGCCGATGAACGGTGTGTTTTCGGTAACTATCTCGATATCGTCATCATCGCCTTCGATATCGCTTTCTGTGCCCGTATTTAATGAGTTAACAATTACCAGACCGTATCTATCAAAGGTCGGGCTCGGGTTTGGGGGCAGCATGCCGCCGTTGTAGTTTTGGACCCGGCGAGCAAATCCGCCCAGCGACGAGACATCCGCCTTGATCAACCGCCACCGCCCGTCTTCGCTTAACGGATCAATCGCGGCCGAGGCCCGCAATATTTGCCGCTTCTTGGTCCCCTGCGGCAGACCTTCGATCAGATCGTCCATCGAATTGGGCAATCTGGAGCCGCGATAAAATTCCACATATTGACGAATAGCTTCGGCAACCTCTTCGCCTCGGCTGATTGACTCGATTTCTTTTTCGCGTTGGATCTGTTGTTGAATGGATGGGGCCACGGCCAACAGGCCGATCGCAAACACCGTCATTACCGCCATTACGGCGAACAGCGTCATGCCATTTTCGGATCTAAATGTTTTAATTCGGACCGTCATTGTCGTCCACATCGTCTTTCTTGTCCGCCGGCTTGTTGGCCGGGAGCGTGCGAGGAATATTGTTCGGTATGCCGGGAATATTGACCTGCGGAATGTTACCCGGATTGAAAGGTACAAATCCATCATTACGGCCTGTTGAAGCCACTCCGATCGTGATGGGAACCCGATGCTTAAATGATAGGATCGTGTCCTCAAAAACGACTTCGACGGCAGATATATCAATCAATTTAAAACGGCCGCCGACCACATCATTAAGTCTGGCACCAAACGGTGTTTGCTGGCCCGTTTCCAGAAAATATGCCGTGTCATTGTTGTAACGTTTTCGGGCGATCATGCCGATATATTGAAATTTCGAAGGCGTCGGCGGAGCCTGTACTGTAAATATAACCTGGTTGGAATAAGCCCTTCCGTCCGGAGTCTGAACTATGACCTGTCGCGGCCCTTCCTGAGCGATCATCGCCTGCGGAATGTCCGCATACAACTTCTGCGGACCCACAAAGGTCGTCGGGACTTCCGCCTGGTTAAAATATATCCGGGCATCAGGCGTAAAACGGTCACCATTGATCTCAAGGCGAAAAGTTTTAGTTCCTGCGAAAACATTTTGAGGAGTCGAATAACCCATCAGAAACACCGGTGTCGGTATCGGTGACGGCGGTTTGACCACGATCGGCGCCGGCGGCGGTGCAACATACGGCGTCGGAGGCGGTGGCTCGTAGAATGCAAAAATATTTCTGCCGGGATCCGGCGCGGATACGCTGCTCGGGTTATACACAACCGGAGTAGTTTCGTAAACAAATTGCTGATCATCGGCCGAAGGTAATATAATTTCGGTCTTGACCTGATCGGAGGAGGCCGGCGGTTTAGGCGTTGGCGAGCCTTTGCTGACCGTAACAGTCGTTGTGGTACCGCCGCCAAACGACGGACCGAACGCTAAATAAAGAGCAAACAGAGCGACAACGCCGAGAACTATCGCGGCGATGATCTTGTTTCTTTCGGTCGGTGTTTTTCCTTCGAACAATACCATTATTACTTTTAGATCTATTTAACCGCAGGGAGAGACGAAAACCCCGGTCGACGAAAATATGCTGCGAGTTCGATGTGCAGGCTAACGACCTCACCATGAGTCTTGCCCTTTTGTGCTGCCTGAACGGGATTTTGCGACGTCACCGGGTTAACACCGGTCTGAAACGCCTGCGGATTAGCCCCGCCAAAACCCGCATTTGGAGATGTCGTCGCGGCAGCCGTCGTCGCGGTATCTGCATTCGATTTTTTCTCTTTTCGGCCGTCCGAGTCCGATGGTGCTATCTCGATCGAACTGACGACAATAAATTCGCGACCAGTCTCGATCTCACGGATAAAACGGCGAATATTCTGATACGAACCTTCGACTGTGGTCGAAACATACACACCGGGATAAATGCTGCGCAATTTTGACCGGCCCCTTTCTTCACTGGTCTGTTCACCCGAATTAAGTTCCGCCGCCTCTAATGGGGCGTAATCCGGGCCGGACGTATTAATCAGCCCGTAAGCGGATATAAGACCATTCAGACGCTGATATAGTGCGGACTGGCCGGTCGCTACGACAGGTAAAAACCGTGCCTCAAAATCGGTTACGCTATCGACGATCTTGGCTACTTGAGTCTCGGTATCGGTAATTTTTCCATATTTCGAACGGGCAGATCCCAATTCGATCTCCAGTCGGTCGGCCTGAGCTTTATTCGCAGCGACCTCGCGATTTGACGGCACAACCCAAAAGAAATAAACAACAGTCGTCACCAGCAGAGCCAGGACACCCGCGGTAACAACACCGATCTCGGTCGGCCCCCACATTCCAGCATAGACCCGTCGGGTCCGGACGACCGGGATCGCCAACGGCGGAGCCGGTTCGACGATGACGGTTTCCTCAACCACAGGAACTTCGGTTGACAGATCTAGTTGTTCCGGATCGATCTCGGCCATTATTGCTCCCCTCCCGTTCCATTTTGGGCAACTTCCGCAGGCGAAGTGGTCAAATACCCATAGCTCGGCGTATAAATAAGTCTGAACGTGTACTCGGTAAAAGTAATCCGCTCGTTTTTCTGAAGGTCTTGTCCGCGAAGCTCGGCTCTAAAGAGGCCCGAATTGTTCATATTCTCGATCATGACCATTACAGCCGGATAATTGCGGCTGATCACGCTCAGCTCCAATTCCGCTTTAATACGGTCGCCTTCCTGAAACACATTTTCCACAGCGATCCGCGAGGCACTAACGCTGCTCGGAAGTACCGCTTCGAGATCGGCAAACAGCCGTGACCATCCGAAAGCCTTGTTGGCCACTAGCTTATGCGATGCGTTGAGCAACGCTTTTTGCTGGGGCGTCAATAACTGCTGGACTTTTTCGCCTTCACCCTTTAGCTTTTGGATCTCGTCCTGCCGTTCCTTTAGGACAATCGCTAACGCCTCGTTCTTATTTCGATTTTCTTTAAGCCTGGCAATAGAAAAGATGCCGCCGAGTGCGCTGACGACCAGCAGCAGCCCTGCGAAAACGTACGGGAGTGCCCGATTTCGAAACGGGCGTGTGGAAAGATTTAGTTCTGTTATCACCTTATGATTACTAGTCGAAAATATGGCATTTGCCCAAAATTACAAAATCAAAATACTACCACGAAAGAATTCCAAAGTCTTTCACGTTTGTTGCCAGCGAAGGTTGCAAATATTAGTCACGACGGGGGGCGAGATGGCGGTTAAATTCGGCCTCGGTGACGTCACGGTACGCGACGACTCGGTTACGGCCCCCCCTTTTTGCCCGGTAAAGAGCGGAATCCGCCATTTCAACAAGTTCGATGGGATCCGAAGAGTCATCGGGAAATGATGCAACGCCGATACTGATGGTAATCTTGTGGGTCTCTTTTAATTGGCCTTTGCGGACAATACTAAAATCATAGTTCTCGACACTTGATCGCATTCTTTCGCCGGCAACAATTCCCTGTGGGAGATCGGCATCCAGCAAAAATGCGGCAAATTCGTCGCCGCCAAACCTGGCCGCCGCATCACCGCTGCGCAAATTGGTCATGATCGAAAATCCAATCTCTTCGATTGTTTTACTTCCGGTCAAATGGCCATACGTGTCGTTAACGTCCTTAAAATTGTCGCCATCCATCATCAGCACACAGAAGGGGCGGTTTTCGCCAGCGGCACGGCCCGCTTCGCGACGAAGCTCGGAGAAAAACGATCGGCTGGATAGCAGGCCAGTGAGGTCATCATGAGAGATCAAGCGATGGATTTGACGCTGATATTCGCGATCAATTTCGTCCAATAGGTCAAATCGCAAGATAGTTTCGCCGATTGTGATTTTGTCGCCGTTTTCAAGGGTTTCGCGTTTAATGCGCCGACCATTTAGAAATGTGCCATTCCTCGAATCGAGGTCAACCAAAATATATTCGTTCGAATTTTTTGATTCATTTCGCATCAAGAGAACGCGCGCGTGCTGCCGAGAAACCAGCGTGTCATTAACTCTGACATCTGCCTCGAGAGCCCGGCCGAGAATTACATCCTCGCGTTCCAGCGGAATCGGTACGGCGATCAACTCCCCGCTCAAAAAAACAAGTGCAGGCTTAAGGTCGCGCCGTAATATTACGGAATCATTCATAGAAAGGTCGCCTGGGGAGCCGGTTTAATATATAGGATACCCCATTCGTCGCGATAATTCCCACAAGTTTATTCCCAAAACCGCAGACTCTGTGACATCCGATACAGATTTGGTCGACCTATATAGAGTTTAGAAAATACAAAAAAAGCGGCCCAGTAGAGCCGCTTTTGAATATGGGAGAGATAAGTTCAATAGGGGAAAAATTTAATGTTTAACTTCCCCTGCGTCGATTGTCATTTTTCATAATCTCGTAATGTAATCCTATTCTCCGCCCGTGCCCGGAATAACCGATACATTTTGCGGACTCAGATTCATCACATTTTCACCCGGAACAACAGATACTTGTGACGACCAGAGGGCAAATCCGCGCCCGACTCGGGTTATGCCAAATAGATAGTATTCCTTTGGCGCTACGCCGGACAGATTGGCATTGCCAGTACCGTCTGTAGTTCCTGAGTATTTAACGTGCTCAGAGATAGCACGCATAGCTGCACGCTGAAAGTCTCGGTAGCGATCTGGGAAAACTGCGGCCAGGCCGAGGCTCGCTGCAAGGCCGTTGCCCTCAATCGGGTCGACACGCGCTTCGCTCAGAATTGTCTCAAGGTCCTTATCCAATAAATAGAATTTGGTATTTCGCGCCGATTGCGGCGAACCGGTCGGCGGAGCTATGCGGGCATTTATCATGACCGTACCCTTGTCGGGCGGTGGAACCGGAGCGCTTGTCGTCGTGCTCGGAATTGTCGTCGTCTGCCCCGGAACCGAAGCCGGCTGTTCAGGTACGTATACAGTTTGTGGGTCGCTCGATGTTGGCACCGTTACGGTTCGAGATTCGGTCGTTGGCACTGTCGTCGTTCTGCGAGCCGCGCTTACATTTACATTGACATTCGAATCTTCTTCGCCGCTTCGAAATAAGGCAAAAATAAGGATCAACAGTATTATTCCACCGAGCCCGATGGGGACGAAGGCCCACGGCGGGAATCGGTTTTCACGCACACTCATGGGTGGAGTGACAACGACCTCACGTTCAGCCAGCGGCGGAGCGTGCGTTGGTCGACCACAATGTGGACAAGCAATTGCCGAAGCCGAAATTTCGGCCAGACATTCTGGACATTGAATTAAAGACATATAGTTATATTTCCCCCGTCTGTAACAATGTCATGCCGTCTCGCAATCTGACTGTGCGGTTCCATACAAAGTGACGCGTGAAAAGAGGTACGAATTTGAAGCGGGCATTTGTAACAAAAGCGCCGTGGAGAATGCCGGCTGATATAAACTTGACTACGATAGACTCAACCTTTATACTTCTCAAAGGCTCAAGTTGAACGATTTATATAGAGCACAGCAATATTAAGATATTTGGAGAATAAAAATATGAGCAAAATCATCGGTATCGATCTAGGAACGACCAATTCGGTTGTCGCGGTAATGGAAGGCGGTGAGCCGATCATCGTAACTAATTCGGAGGGCGGCCGCACGACACCGTCGGTCGTGGCGTTTACCAAGGATGGTAACCGTCTGGTCGGACAGGTTGCCAAGCGGCAGGCCGTGACCAATCCGGAAAATACTTTATATTCGATCAAACGTTTTATGGGACGCCAGTTTGGCGAGGTCGGCGAAGAGATCAAACAGGTTCCATATAAGGTTGATAAAGCGACAAACGGCGACGTCAGCATAAATGTCGATGGCAAACACTATAGCCCGCCGGAAATTGCTGCGATGGTTCTGCAAAAATTAAAGCAATCAGCCGAGGATTATCTTGGCTCGAAAGTGGAAAAGGCAGTAATCACGGTTCCGGCTTATTTCAACGACGCACAGCGTCAGGCGACGAAAGACGCCGGCAAGATCGCGGGACTCGAAGTTCTTCGTATTGTTAACGAACCAACGGCTGCTGCCTTGGCGTACGGTCTGGATAAGAAAAAGGACGAGATCATCGCTGTTTTTGACTTTGGCGGCGGTACGTTTGATATCTCGGTCCTTGAGGTCGGCGAGGGCGTTGTCGAAGTGAAATCGACGAATGGCGACACGCATCTCGGCGGCGACGATGTCGACGAAGTTTTGGTTGGCTGGATCATTGACGAATTTAAAAAAGATCAGGGCATCGATCTGCATAACGACAAAATGGCCTTACAGCGGCTCAAAGAGTCGGCTGAAAAAGCCAAGGTCGAGCTATCGAGTGCGATGGAAACCGAGATCAATCTTCCGTTTATCACGGCGGATGCCTCGGGGCCAAAGCATTTGGTAATGAAGCTCACAAGGTCGAAATTTGAACAGCTTGTCGAGCCGATACTCAAACGCCTGATGCCGCCGGTTGAACAAGCAATCAAGGATGCGGGACTTGCCGCCAAGGACATCGAAGAAATTGTCTTGGTCGGTGGATCGACCCGAATCCCTAAGGTTCAGGAAATGGTCAAAGAATTCTTTGGCAAAGAACCGAACAAGTCGGTAAATCCCGACGAGGTCGTAGCTCTTGGGGCGGCGGTTCAGGCCGGCGTTTTGGGTGGTGAAAAAACGGATATTTTGCTTCTCGACGTGACGCCTTTGAGTCTTGGTATCGAGACGCTTGGCGGAGTTTCGACGCCGATGATCCAAAAGAATACGACGATCCCGACACGCAAATCCGAGATCTTTTCGACGGCGTCGGACAATCAGACGTCGGTTGAGGTTCATGTGCTTCAGGGCGAACGGCCGATGGCGACAGATAACAAGACGCTGGGTAAATTTCACCTTGTCGGCATACCGCCGGCACCTCGTGGTGTTCCACAGGTCGAGGTTACGTTCGATATCGATGCCAACGGCATTGTGAATGTTTCGGCGAAAGATGTCGGAACGGGTCGCGAGCAGAAGATCACGATCACGTCATCGTCAGGCCTTTCAAAAGAAGAGATCGACAAGATGATGAAAGACGCCGAATCACACGCCGGTGAGGACGAGAAAAAGAAAGCTTCGATCGAGGCACGTAATCGTCTAGACGGTTTAATGTACAGCGTTGAAAAAACTTTCAGCGAAAACAAGGACAAGTTGGATGCTGCCGCGTCGGGCGAACTGGAAGCGTCACTGGCTGAGTCAAAAACGGCTCTCGCAGGCGAAGACTCTGACGCGATGAATACCGCGTTTGAGCGTCTGCAAACGGCCTCGCACAAATTGGCGGAGGCTCTGTACAGCCAGACCAGCACTCCGGATGGCGACGCTGGAACCGATGAACAAGCTTCGTCAGCATCGGCGGGAGCCGAAAACGATGGCGGAGCGGCTGCTTCGGACGACAATGTTATTGACGCTGAATATGTCGACGTCGAGGACGAAAAAGACGAAGAGAAGGAGTAAAGAATGTGTTATAAAAGATGAGCGGTGAAATCTGAGTAGCCGCTCATTTTTTCAGATTAGGTTTAGATATATGCAAGTTGTTGAAATCGATGAAACTCTAGCAACCTGGGCAGGTAAGGCCGCAAACGCAGAGGACAGAACGCTTGACGAGTTTGTGAATTCGGCGGTTAGGGAGATGCTCAGAAAGCGGAACGCCGAAAGGACGGATGAGGAAAAGATCCGACAATTTGCGGAGAGTTATTCAAACTTTCCTCAGAAAGCCGATGAGTGCGGGATTTGGCTCAATGAGCAGGTTTGGGAGGACGAATGATTCAGGGCGACATATGTTGGTACAAGTTCAAAGAGCCCAATAAGGAACGTCCAGTACTAATTCTGACTCGCAGCGATCTCATCCCATACTTGAACACAGTCACCATCGCGGAAATTACCACTTCGGTGCGCAACAACGACGCGGAGGTGTGGTTGGAGCCGGCCGACGGATTGTTGGAATACTGCACGGTGAATTTCATAAACATTCAGACGGTTCCGAAATCAAGAATCGGAAAGCTGATAACGCATCTTTCTTCAGATCGTTGGCGTGAGGTTCGTTACGCGATTGAATTTGTGTTCAACTTCAAAGGTTCTTAGCTGGGTAGAAAAACTTGAGTGGCGAAAAAAGATTATTACCAAATATTGGGCGTCAAAAAAGACGCAAAAGCGGACGAGATCAAAAAATCGTATCGTCGACTGGCGCGCAAACATCATCCGGATGTAAATCCTGGCGACAAGAGTTCGGAGGATAAGTTTAAAGAGGTTCAAGAGGCATACGATGTACTTTCGGATGACAAAAAGCGAAAGGTTTTCGACCGCTTTGGATATTACGCCGATAATCTCGATGTCAATTCGCCATTTGGCGGCGGTGGCGGCGGTGGAGCATCTGCCGGATCCAGTGCCGGCGGGTTTGATTTTTCCGGATTCGATTTTTCGAATACACCCGGACAGTCAGGCGGGGGATCGAGCTTTCGCGATATCTTTTCCGACCTATTTAGCGGCGGCGGCGGCTCGAAAGCGCAGCCGGAGCCTCCGCGACCGATGGCGAAAAAGGGCCGCGATATCGAGATACCGCTCGCTCTAAGTTTTGAGGAAGCATATACAGGCCTGACGACAAATATTACGGTGAGCCGCTCCGAGCAATGTTCCCGATGTCATGGAGCGGGCGACACCGGCGGGCCGGTTGTGCAGTGTCCGACCTGCAAAGGAACCGGACAGGTCATGAAAACCGGCGGACGTCTGCAATTTTCGCAGGCCTGTGCCGATTGTGAAGGAACCGGGCGGCGGCGACAGCCATGTTCGCAGTGTAACGGCAAGGGAGTAACTCCAAAATCGGAGCAGGTCAAGATCAAGATTCCGGCCGGCGTGGATACGGGCTCTCGGGTACGGGTTCCAAAAAAAGGACACGGCGGACGTCTCGGTGCCGAGCCCGGCGATCTGTTTATTTTGACAAATGTCGGGAAACATCCATTCCTGACGCGAAAGGGCGATAACGTATATATTTCGGTGCCGATCACTGTCTCAGAGGCAGCTTTGGGAACTAAAATCGAGGTTCTGACCGTCGAGGGCAAAGCCCAATTAAAAATTCCATCGGGGACGGAATCGGGCCAAAAATTCCGGCTTCGTGAACGCGGATTCCCAAGTTTGCGAAACCCGAATCTCCGTGGCGACCAGTTTGTTGAGGTTAAGATAACGCTGCCTCGAGTGATCTCCGAAGAAACGAAAGAAGTATTACGGCAGTTCGAAAAGCTCAACCCTGAAAATCCGAGGCGTGTAATGGGGCTAGAATAGGGTTGCGGAATTAGGGGGCTCCCTAACTCTGAAACTCTGCAACGGATTTAGACTATGAAAACGCGAGTTAAAACCTACACGATCAGCGCAGTAGCGGAGATGTATGATATCCATCCGCAAACGCTGCGGCTGTATGAACGCGAGGGACTTTTGCGTCCGTCGCGATCGGTCGGCAATACCCGCCTTTACGAAGACTCGGATCTCGAACGGCTCGAAATCATACTTTCCCTGACCCGCGAACTCGGTGTCAATCTCGCCGGTGTCGAGATTATTTTGAATATGCGGGAAAAAATGGATCAAATGCAGCGCGAATTTGAACAATTTTTTGAATACCTCAAAACCCACGCCAGCGAATTTTCACGGCAAAGTGAAGCATTTTCTTCGAGCGAAGCTCTTATACCAATTTCCCGCCTCCGTGTGACGCGTATCCGGACTGAGGTTTCGACCGACGAATAGCTCTAGATTTTACTTACCGTTGACGTCGCCTAGCGGCTTCAATTCGTCGTTAAATTCGCCCCATTTCCGCGTTGCTTTCCGTCCGATTATCGGTTACGATTCTGAGAATCAAATTAAAGAATTGTTAGGAGTAACCGATGTTTCGAAGAATTTTTACACGCTTTTTTTCCCTCAGCATCTTGCTGTTTATAGTTATTTTTGCTGCCTCTGCGCAGGATCTCGATGATGTGACATTTGCCGGATCCGTTTTGGATGCAAACGGTTTGCCGGTCGTCGGAGCCAGTGTGACCGCTACATTGATCGATACGAATGAAACGCGAACGGTCACCACCGACGGTGACGGCAAGTATCGAATATTAAAGTTAAAACCTGGAAATTATAAGATCTCGGCCTCAGCCAGCGGTTTTGGCACTCTGGAAACGCCTCCCTTTCTTACGATCTCGGCTCAAAACATCCAAAAGGATTTCAAACTTTCGCCGGCCGGGGTTACGGCCGAACAGACGATCACGGTTACCGAAGACGATGGTCCTGTCATCGATACGACGAGAACTATCGTCGGCGGCACGATTACCGGACGAGAGATCGAGGAGATCCCTAATAATACTCGCAATGCGCTCGATCTGGTTTTGACCCTTGGCGGAACTTCTGAAGAGCAGCTCTCGACCAGCGGACTGTCTGAGGATCGATTCCAAAATCCGTCAACGGCACCGCTTGAGCAGGGCAATTTTTCGATTTCGGGCGGAACTGCGTATTCCAACAATTTGACGATTGACGGCCTCGACAACAATGATGACCGGTCGTCGCGTGATCGATTCCAACCATCGATCGAGTCGATCGCTGAGGTTCAGGTAATTTCGAATCAATTTTCGGCCGAATACGGACGAGCTTCGGGCGGACGAATAAATTTGAGAACCCGGGCCGGTGGCAAGCGATACAGTGGTCGGGTGTTCATGTTTTTCCGTGACAACCGGTTGAATGCGAATTCGTGGTACAACAACAGCCGCGGATTTGTCCGACCGGATTTAACTGAATACAACCCGGGTTTTACTTTCAGCGGCCCGGTCAGGCTGCCATATTATAAAGGAAAGGGCCGGACCTTTTTCTCGGTAGCCTATGAATATACGGATCTCGAGGACACTACGTTTATCGATACATTTGTCCCGGTTGGCAGCAATCCGCGTTTTCCCTTGCCGCAGGGAAATGCGTCCTGCCCGACTGGATTCACTTGTAACGACGGCCGGAGCTCGGCTTTAACGCCCATCCTGCCATTTCAAGCATCTCTTGCAACGCCCAATATCAACCACGCCTTTACGGCTCGCGTGGATCACAATTTCACACAGAACAACAGTTTTGTATTCGGTTTTCAATTTGGGCGTCGACATAATCAGCGAACCACAGCGGCATCGACGACACGGCTCGATGATGCTTTGCAGGTCAGAAACAACGCCACCGAGGCATATAATTTTACGGACAATCACGTGTTCGGAGCGAGAGCGGTCAATCAGATCCGCGGTCAATACTCTGTTTATAAACCGAGTTTCCAGACTAGCGAGCCGTTCGCTCCGGTTATCCTGATCGCCTATTC
This sequence comes from Pyrinomonadaceae bacterium, assembly GCA_041748715.1. Classification (GTDB taxonomy): domain Bacteria; phylum Acidobacteriota; class Blastocatellia; order Pyrinomonadales; family Pyrinomonadaceae; genus OLB17. Next base: position 12,403 of record JBGTCS010000322.1, read on the forward strand.
AAATCCGATTGTCGGCGGCAATCAGACCTTGATCGCTGGCAACTCGACTGCTGGTATAACCGGCGATTCGACCGGTTTTCCCCAGAACCGCAGAGAAACAAGGATCCAGATACAGGATTCGCTTACCTATATCGCCGGTGGGCATTCGTTAAAATTCGGATTCGATGTGCAGAATATCAAATCGAAAGCCATCAATCTCGGAGACGCGACGGGAACTTTCAATTTTGACAGCATTCTCGATTTCCAGAACAACAAACTCCTTCGCTATCGACAGAATTTTGGAACCCGGGCGGATGTCGTCAATACATATATGGGTTTCTTTGCAAATGACGAGATCAAGCCGGCAAAGACAATGACGTTGAGTTTCGGTCTGAGGTACGAACGGGAAACTGCAGTATCTGACAATAACAACTTTGGACCACGAATCGGAATTGCCTGGGATCCGTTCAAAAAAGGCAAGAGCGTGATCAGAGCCGGCGCTGGCATATTTTACAACCGCGTATTGCTGCGGACGGTTGCCGACTCGATCCAGAACACGGGTGGTAATCAGGTCAGCTTTGACACCAATACGATTGGGGCGTCGGCTTCAGATAATCGACGCACAATGATCGCACAGGCTATCGGAACCCGCTTTCCAAACGCCTTTCCAACGATCGCCGAACTCCAGGCCTTTGTTGCGACGATCTGTCAGACCGTAGTTGCTCCGCTTGGTCCATGTACAGCTACGACGGGTTCGACGACCGGTGGCGTCTCGAGTGCGGGTAATCCCCTTCGAACGGTAGAGGCAAATCTGAGGATTCCGGAAAGCTATCAGTATAATGTCGGTTTCGAACGTGAACTGATAAAAAATTGGGTATTTGAAGCAAATTTTACTGTCAATAAAACCACTCATCTCTGGCGTGACACCAACGGCAATGTGCCTCGGCTCCCGGCGGGCTTTGCCGATTGGACGGCTTATCTGCTCGCAAATACCTTTCAGCTTACCAATGTTGGTGGTACAGTTCGAACCTACTCATTTGTCCTCGGTTCGCCGCTCGATTCTACGGCGGGCGTTTCGGGCAATTGCAGCTTTTCGGCCAATAGCTCGTGTGTTGTTAACCTTAATACGACTAGTACTTCGACCGCAGCTCCGGGGGCGGCCGTGACCGGAGCGGTCGGTAATACTACAGGGGCAGCGATCGGTATCGCACGAGCAGCAATCGCAAGATTTCGTCCGGATCAAACTGTCGGCGAAAGATCGATCATCGGTTCGCGGGGGAACGCGTTTTACAAAGGATTGATCCTGGAATTGCGAAGCCGATATCGGCAGCTCGGCCATGGTTTTGGAGCTTCTTTCCGGATGGCATATACGCTTTCCAGCTCGATGGACGACGGTTTGAACAACACCTCTAATGCCGAGGTCAACGGCGATTTTAGCCGCGAATTTGCTCGCAATCTACAGGACAGGCGGCACCGCTTAGCATTCTCCGGAACATTCGAAGTGCCGAGATGGGCTGGTAAATTGAGATTTTCTCCGCTTGTCAGGTACGGCAGTTCGGCTCCTTTTAACTTGGGAATCGGTGGATCTGACCGCAATCTCGATGATTCGGGTACGGACCGGCCAAATTTCAGCGGCAATCTTAATGACTTTAGGTTTAGGAATCCGGGTTCGCCGATTCCAGACGCTCTGATTTCCCAGTTTTCGCTGCAGCCGATCGGTTCAAAGAGTGGCAATCTGCCGCGAAATTCCGGTATCGGGCCTAGTTTCTATACATTTGATTTGAATGTCACCCGCGAATTTAGACTTGGCGAGCGGCGTCGACTCAGACCGGTTGTGCAGTTTGATAATATTCTCAACGCCGCTGTTTTTGCATACGGTGCCGGATTTATCGACTTTAACGGCCTGACTGTTTCGAATCAGGCCGCACGAGAAAATTTTCTTGTTCCCCGCCGCACATATCGTCAGCGTCAGTTACGTCTCGGTGTGAGATTCGATTTCTAAAGAAAAGTTTTCTCAAAAGTTTAGGATCGCTTTCTTAGTAGAGCGGTCCTTTTTTCGCCTGATTTCTACAAATCGAGTGACGCGCGGCTTGCAACTATGTTAAGTTAAAACTGTTGAACATTTTTGTTCACACTCGAATTATGAGCCAAGTTTCTGAGACCGGATCGGTGCCGGTGAGCGAAATGACGATCGAATCCGTTTTGCTCGACACCGATCTTTTTGTCAAATACGGTTCGCCCGAAAAGGCGTTCAAGCTGCTGCGCGAGTCGCTGGATCGGAGTCCCCGCTCGATTGGACTTCGCGAGAAAATGCGCGATCTCTGTGTAAAGCAGAAAAATTTGAATGAAGCCGCAAAGCAATGTCTTGCCCTTGTCAGCCTGTACATCGGTCGCGAAGATTTTGACCTCGCGTACGATCGCTTACAGGAAGCGAAACTTTTGGATCCCCGTATCTCGGTGGCTCCGGGGCTCGAAGCCATTCGTCGCGGCCGTCGGCCCGATTTTGCCGCTGATCGCGACCGATCGCCGCAAAAGATCAGAACCGATGTTACATTCGCGGGCAATTTAGCATTTGTGACCATATTTGACGCCGTGCAGGTGATCGAAAGTGCGAAAATGACCGGTCTCTTTGTCATCAAATCCGACCTCCATCTCGGCAGCGTTGCGTTTAACGACGGAAAGATCGTAGATGCCGAATGCAACGGTAATAACGGCCATCGGGCGTTTCGAGACATAATCGAGATAAACCACGGTACATTTGAATTCGCCATTTCGGATAACGAGTTTCCGATCGTCATTTCTGTAACCAGCAACACGAATTTTTTGCTCGACGTGCTAACTGAACTGGATAACGAACGCGCCGAACAGCAGGGATTGCGAAGTGTCGGAAGCGAGATGATGTAGCACCAAGCGGCCGGGGTGAGTGCTAAGTGATTACTGATAAAGGACCGGCTAATAGATATGGGCGATCGATCCATAGAAACCCGGTGAAACCTTCCCGCCAACCTCAAATTTTTATTTGACTTCAAATCCCAAATACAACAAAATATAGTGCTTCCCGAAAGTCCGAGCACTATAGAATGTTTAAGCTTCAGCGTTTAGAAATCACCGGCTTCAAATCGTTTGCCGACTATACCGAGATCGTTTTTACCGGCAGCGGCATAACCGCGGTTGTCGGGCCAAATGGTTGCGGAAAATCAAATGTTTCCGACGCCATGTCATGGGTGCTCGGCGAACAGCGTGCGAAAACGCTCCGCGGCGGCGAAATGAAGGACGTTGTTTTTGCCGGAACAAAGAGTCGTAAGCCCGGCGGTATGGCCGAGGTTGTTCTCCATCTTGTTCGCGACGACACGGTTTTTGACATCGACGATAACGAACTCGTGGATATTGACCAAGCTTTGTCGGGTATCGACGAGAGCGCGGTCGATATGGACGAGATCGAGGGCGTGGATGCTCTCGATGCCGAGATCGTCGACGCAGTATCCGAGTTTTCGGCCGATCAGAATGGCGAGGCGGTCGAAGAAATTGTTGAAGAAAAAGCTCTTGCCGCTCAGGTTGGTTCGATCCAAACGGTCGAGACCAAAATAAAGACAAAGCGTCATTGGCGGCCTCGTTCTTTCGCTCTTGATTTTGCACCCGGCGAAGCTGTCTCGGTTACCCGCCGGCTTTATCTTTCCGGTGAGAGCGAATATCAGCTAAACGGCAAAACCTGCCGGCTTCGCGACATTACCGATCTGTTTGCCGGAACCGGCTTATCAGGAGCACACTACGCGATCATCGAGCAGGGCCGTATCGGCCAAATACTTTCCGCAAAACCGGCCGACCGCCGCAATCTGATCGAGGAAGCCGCTGGAATTTCAAAATTCCGTGCCCGTCAGCGTGCGGCCGAATCGAGGCTCGAATCTGCCAAATCAAATTTGGGTCGAATTTCCGACATTGTTTCTGAGATTGAGACACAGGTCAATTCGCTTCGGCGCCAGGCGGCTAAGACACGCCGTTTCAAAATATTACAAGAAGAATTCCGCACGCTTCTACGCCAGCTTTACGCCGCCGAAGGCAAATATCTGTCCGACCTTTCTGACGATCTAAAACTCACCTTGGAACAGTCGGCACAGATCGGCACAGATCTTTTGGCTCAGGTCGCGGCGACTGAAAATGCGGCTCGCGAAGCGACACAAAAAGCTCGCGACGCGGAGGAAAGTCTTGCCGAACTTCGCAAGATCCACGCCAATAACGTTCTCGAACGCGACCGTTCCGAGCGCGAACATATTTACAAGTCCGACCAGATCGTTAATCTTAACAATCGCTCTGAAACTTTAAGAGGTGAGATCACATTCAGCAAAGAAAGATTGGCGTCGCTCGCATTGGAGATCGAAAAGTTTCGTGCGGATGAAGAGCACGAGAGCTCTGACCACGCCAAGGCGGAATCAGCTCTTCGCGAGTCCGAAGATAAATATAGAGAAGATGCTGCCGCCCTGGCGGCGATCGAGGCCTCGATCGGCAGCCTCCGCTCCGAGTTGATGCAGCACACCGGTGCGGCGGAGCGATTCGATGAGATCGCTCGACAGCTCAATAACAATATCGAGCGGCTTTACATGCGTGCCGACAGCCTTGAAAAAGAAGGCCATCGTGCGGCCGAGGTCTTCACGACCAATCAAAAACAGGCTGACGAGCTGGCGGCTAGTTTAGGAACCGAGGAGAAGAAGCTCGGCGGGCTCAACCAGGAAAAAGAAACCCTCCTTGCATCGACCACCGAGGCCCGAACAATTTTACGCAATGCCGAGGCCGAACTTCAGACGCTGAACGATGAGTATTCGGCAAAGCGTCACCGGCTGGCGACTTTGTAGGAGCTTGAGGAAAAACGGGCGGTTTATACCCCGCAGGTCCAGAAGATATTTGCCGAGCAAAAGAATATCGGAGTTAAGCTGGGCGGCGTTTTGGCCGATCGGCTAAACGTTGCCAGAGAGGCCGAGACGGCCGTTGAAACTCTTTTTGGGAACTTTCTTGAGGCGGTAGTGGTCGAATCGTTAGAAGATGCCCAGAGCGTTGCCGCCTGGTTAAAGCAAAACGACATCGGGCGCACCGCGATGATCATTCTGCCTAACTCGACTACGGCAATCGAGGCCCGCCGCGGCAATGGCGACACGATCGCTGACCAGATCGGGGTGACAGGCGAATTGGAAAAAGTCCTTCGGCAAATATTCCCTCGTGAGATGGACGCTCGGCTCGTAAAAGAACTCGAGCAAAAACCGGCGGTCGATGGCGAGATACTTGTAAATTACGACGGCGAAATGCTTTTTGCCGGTCGGATGTTTGTAGGCGGCAAGCAAAGATCCACTGGCAAAAATTCATCGCTCCTCGCTTTCAAACGCGAACTCAACCAACTCGGAAAAGATTGCTCAGGTCTCGTTTCAGCTATCGAATCGGCTACCGGAAGCGTTGAAAAAGCCCGTGCGGCTGTCATGGAAAACGAAAGCAAAACGGTCGATCTGCAATCGTTGATCATTAAGGTGGATCGAGGCATTCACGGCTTGCAGATCCAGGTGCATGCGGCCCGCGAAGAGATCGCCCGAGCAGAACGCCATCGCAAGGTCGTGGCCGACGAGGCTGGCCAGATCCAGGCAGAAATAACTGAAGTAAAACAAAAACTCAGTGACGCCGTTGAGAGTAAGAAAAAAGCTGACGCGGCCAGGGTCGAGGCGTCTGCCGCATTGGATGGCATTGCCACAGATCTAAACCAAGCCCGGCAAAAGACAGAGGCCTCTAATGAAGTTCTCAATAACAAACGCATGTTGGCCGCTACGTCGGACGAACGCCGACGCTCGGCGGTCACCGCGCTCCGGCGAGTTGAAAATGAGGGTAAAGAGACCGAAACGAGGCTGGCGATCCAAAATCTCGAACTGGCCGAGGCCGAAGCAAAGATCAAAGGACTGCACGAATCGATCACCGAGATCACCGACCGGATCGCTTCGGCTGGAACCGAGATCGAAAATGAAAATCTTGAGCTTACCGCCGCTGTCGCCGCCTTGACCGCAGCAAGGGAATTGTCCGATTCGATGAGCCAGGGCCTCGCGGATCTTAACCGCCGCTCGGCTGAGGCTCGTAACGAAAAAGCCCAGATAGAGATCCGCCAGGCCGAGGCTGTCACTCAGCTCAAAAACACAAGCGAAAAATGTCAGCAGGAATTAAATACGCCTCTTGTCGATCTCGTCGAAACTATCGAGATGGATCCGGAATTCGACCTTGAAGACGCAAGACGCGAAGCGGACGATCTGCGTTTGAAGCTCGATAATTTTGGTGCGATCAATATGCTTGCACTCGAGGAACTTGGCGAGACCGAAGAACGCCACCTGTTCCTGACGTCGCAGCGTACCGACATCATCGACAGTATCGATGCGACCGAGGAAGCTCTTCGCGAGATCAAACAGCGTTCGCGCGAAAAATTCAAGGCGGCTTTTGAGGCGATCAACGAACATTTCAAACAGTTCTTTCTCGAACTTTTTGGCGGCGGCCGCGGCGAAATGACGCTGCTCGAATCCGATGACATTCTCGAAGCCGGTATCGAGGTCGTTGCCCAACCTCCCGGCAAGCGGCTGCAGAACATTCTTTTGCTTTCAGGCGGCGAAAAGGCAATGACCGCGATCGCTCTGGTATTGGCGATATTCAAATATCGGCCGTCGCCATTCTGTCTTTTGGATGAGGTTGACGCCCCGCTTGACGATGCCAATGTCGGCCGGTTTGCCGCAAAGATCGCCGAAATGTCTGAGAAAACTCAGTTTATCGTTATCACGCACAACAAACGGACTATGGAATCTGCCAAAGCTCTATACGGCGTAACCATGCAGGAGGCGGGTGTCTCAAAGATCGTTTCCGTAAAATTTGAATAACAATGGCAAGAGTTGGCTGTCGGCTTGCTCTCACTTTTTTCAACTGCCAACCTGGGAGCGCGACCCTGCATCCTAAACACTCTCCCCAGTTCTGATTGACTCTTAAAAAATGAAAAAAGTATTTATGATCGGTTTTGTGTTCGCGTTGCTGCTGGCTTTGTCAGCCGGATTATGGGCACAGACGCCCGGGAAACGAAACGAACGCCCCGACGTTGATCCCGCCCGGAAACCCGCAAAATCACAAGGTAAAAATCATTATTCTTACGAATTTACACGCCCGGGTTTTGTTTACGAAAAGATCGTGATCGATCATGACGAAACCGGGAAAGGGACGATCTCTTTTCTAAAAGATGGGTTCGAAGAAATGCTGACCGACCCGGTCCAACTTTCGCCTGTTACGCTTGCCAAAATAAATGATGCGCTCGGCGAACTAAACTTTCTGGAATCGGACGAAGAGTACCAGCACCAGAACGACTTTTCTCATTTGGGCAATATCAAGATCAAGATCAATCGCGGCGGACGCGAACGTTCCGTAAAATACAATTGGACCGAAAACAAATTCGCAAAAACACTGATGGACGAGTACCGGCGTATCGGCAACGAGTACACGTGGCGTTTTGAAATGCTGGTGGCGCGCGAAAATCAGCCGCTGCTGACGCCCGGGATGATGGACGGGCTCGATGCCTTTATAAAGCGAAACGAAATATCGGATCCGACAGAAATGCTGCCTTTTTTGACCGAACTATCAAACGACGAACGGCTTCCCCTGATGGCCCGAAACCGGGCCGCCAAACTTATCAAGCAAATCGATAAAAAGAAAAAATAGTCGAATGTCTGTATCGATCTGTGTTGTTAGCTCATTCGTAGCTAAAAAGAGCAGCCACGAATGCACGAATCGATGCTTCCCGCGCATTGCGCGGGGTCTTAGATTTTAAGTTTAAATATACGTGTTGAATGATGGTTTGGCGCAGGTCAGGTCGGGAATCTGACCACCATTCCCGAGAGCTTGGCTATTATTACACAATCCGGGATAAATACGAGAAATTTATTTTAATGAGATCGTCCCGTCATCGGCAATTTTTGGGGCGTTTCGTCCAAAATCGGCGATCGAGAGCTTTCGGATGACCCGTATGGCTGCACCGCTTTTGTCGAGAACCGGGCCGCCTCGCCCCACTTGTTTACCTGCGTTGATTTTACCAGAGACAAATTTGCCGTCGGCGTCGAGTGTCACGTCGAGGATCGCGGTGATCGCGGTTTCATTCTCAAGCCGGAACATACCGTACGTCGCAAAATTTCCGAGAGAATAAGAGATCAGGCGGCCTTTATAGATTTCCATGCCGCGCAAAACATGCGGGCCGTGACCCAGCACAAGATCGGCACCCGCATCAATAACCGTACGGGCAAAGAGCGGCAGATTGCCTCGCTCTTCGTCGCCAAACAGTTCGGTGCGTTTTGGGACACGCTGAGCGCCGATACCTTCGGCCCCACCATGGAACGAAACGATCACAATGTCGGCTTGCCTGGCGGCGTTGGCAACCAGTTGGCGGGCAAACACTAGATCATTCACATTTGGTACCACGGTGTTGTGGGCAAAAGCGATCACAGCTACACGATTTTCGTTGGCGTCCAAATAAGCGGTCGAATACTGACCTCGATCACTGCCTGCATGCTTGATGCCATTTTCATCAAGAGTTTTCCGCGTCGTGACGAGGCCAAGATCCCCAAAATCGAGGCTGTGATTATTCGCCAGGCTCAAAACGTCAAATCCAGCATTTTTTAAGTGTTTGCCATATCGGGTCGGTACGCGAAATGCAAAACAACGCTTTGATAGCGGCGGGCATTTTTGAGTTTCGCCGCCATCGAGCAGCGGGCCCTCGAGATTGCCGAAGGCGATATCGGCTCTGGTTAATATCGGCGTTACTTCCTTCAAAATATCGGCACCGTCATTTGGCGGCAAAAATGTGTCGTCGATTGAGGTCGATCCGAGCATAATATCGCCGACAGCGGCGATCGTAATTGATTCCTTGGACTTGGGCGTGGCGGTCGCTACAGGTTTTTCAATTTTTGTCGGTTCTTCGCTGCTGACAGTCTTAGGCTGGCACGCCAGCAGTAAAAATACGGCCAGCGTGGCGGCAACTGATGTTTGAAATATGAAGCGATTATTCACACTGTCTGTACGATCTCATCCCCGGATTTGATGCTAATTGCGAGCAAAACGACTCTGCCGAACTAGGCACCCGCGGGCGCTAGTTTCTCGGAAACCTCGGGCTCGCTGGCGGCCGAGATTTCATCTGTATTTTCGATCAGCGATTCATCGACCAGCTTTCGTTGTTCGAGCTCATGGATCGCATACGATCCAGTCGCCGGCGAAGCGGACGCCGCCCGACCGACAAAGCGAAGCGAGACATTCTGCGGCTTGATATCCCGCAAACGCTGCTCGACAAATGTCCATCCGCCCATATTCTGTGGTTCCTCCTGTGTCCAGATTATCTCTTTAACATTCGGACACGAGGCAAAGATCTCGCTCAATTTATTTGCGGGGAACGGATAAAATTGCTCGAGGCGGACCACCGCAACATTGCGAGAGTCGACACCTTCGCGGGCAGCATCCAGATCGTAATAGACCTTGCCGCTGCAGACCACGATGCGCCTGACCCTTGAACGATCCTCAAGGCTTACGTCATCGATCACTGGTTGAAAACCGCCAGTTTCCAGCTCAGAGATCGCGGAACTCGCAGCCGGCAGACGCAAAAGGCTTTTCGGCGTCATCACGATCAGCGGTCGGGCGGCGTCCTGCTTTACCTGCCGTCTCAGAAGGTGAAAATACTGTGCCGGTGTGGTCGGATAGCAGACCTGCATATTATTCTCGGCGCACAGCTGCAAATAGCGTTCGAGCCGTGCGGATGAATGTTCCGGGCCCTGGCCTTCGTAGCCATGGGGCAGCAGCATCACAAGACGGCATTTTTGCTGCCATTTGTCTTCTGACGACGAGATATATTGGTCGATCACGATTTGCGCCCCGTTTGAAAAATCACCAAACTGAGCTTCCCACGCCACCAATTGATCTGGTGAAATTACCGAATATCCGTATTCGAATCCCAAAACAGCATATTCCGACAGCGAACTATCGAAAATGTAAGCGCGAGCGTTTGGATTGCTTTCGTTCTTTAATTCGTTAAGCGGTGCCCAGCGATCGCCGGTCATCGTGTCGTACATTGACGCATGCCGCTGCGAGAACGTTCCCCGTCCCGAATCCTGCCCGCTGACCCTGACCGGGATCCCGTCGAGAACCAGAGAGCCCAGAGCCATCGCTTCGCCGAACGCCCAGTCCATCGGCACTTCGCCCGTGCCCATTTTATGACGCCGGGCAAGCTGGCCGACCATTTTGGGATTAATATGAAACCCGTCGGGTACCAGCGAGATCTTTTCTGAAACCTGTTTGAGAATATCCGCAGAAGCGCCCGTTTCGAGTATAGCTGAACCGTCATCTTCGACCGGCGGAGCAGCGAGAGTAGTTTTGGATTTCTTTTTCGACGCGATCTCCTTGGCACGAGCAAGAATACCTTCGTATTTTTCTACCACCTTGTCGGTCATCGAGGTCAAATCTTCTTCCGAGATCACGCCTTCACGTAGAAGCTGCTCTGCATAGAGGTGCCGGGTGCCGGGATGCGCCTTTACGCGAGCGTACATGACCGGCTGCGTATAGCTGGGTTCGTCGCCCTCGTTATGGCCGAGACGGCGAAATCCGACAAGATCGAGAACAACGTCTTTTTCAAATTCTCGCCGATAGTCCAGAGCGATCTGAATAACTCTGAAAGCTGCCTCGGGATCGTCCCCGTTTATGTGAAAGACGGGAGCCTGCGTAATATGTGCGGCGTCGGTCGAGTAGATCGAACTGCGGCTTAAGCCCGGTGATGTCGTAAATCCGATCTGGTTATTGATGACCAGATGGATGGTGCCGCCAGTACGATAGCCGGGCAGGCCGGCAAGCTGGAGCGTTTCCATTACAACGCCCTGGCCCGCAAAGGCCGCGTCGCCGTGAAGCAGGAGCGGAAGAATATGTTTGTAAGTTTCGCCTCGGCTTTTGCCTTGGCCGTCGCGGAGTTCGTCCTGGCGAGCCCGCGCCATGCCCTCAACGATGGGGTTGACGGTCTCGAGATGGCTCGGATTACACGAAAGCTGGATCGTTAGATCCCGGCCGGCCTTGGTTTTTCGTTTTCCGATGGCTCCCTGGTGATATTTCACATCGCCTTCGTCGGCGGGAAAGTCCGGGTGTGACGTCCCCTCAAAGACAGTGAATATACGCTCGGCCATCGCACCTGTTTCCGGATCGCCGATGATATTCGAAAGCACGTTCAAACGTCCGCGATGGGCCATTCCGAGAAATATCTCATCGACACCGCGTGCCGATGCTCCCTCGACCAATTGATCGAGCATCGGAATGACGGTTTCGCAACCTTCTAACGAAAATCGCTTTTGGCCGAGATATTTTTTGTGCAGAAACTGCTCAAATTGTTCGGCCTCGATCAGTTTTTGTAAAAGCTCTTTCTTTGTTTCTACGGCCAACGGCTTGGTATCGACAAACTGATCGCGGACCTGCTGTCGGATCCAGGCTTTCTGCCCTTTGCTCTGGATGTGCCGATATTCGATACCGACCTTGCCGCAATAGGCTTTTCGCAAAATGTCCAGAACCCGCCTCAGCGTCGCAGTCTGTTCCCCGTGCAGCCCGCCAGTGATAAAATCGCGATCGAGATCCCATATCGTCAGGCCAAAATTTTCGAGATCGAGTTCGGACGCGTGATGCGAGGTCATTTTCAGCGGATCGATATCAGCCAGCAGGTGGCCGCGAACACGATAAGCGTCGATCAACTGGAGGACATTGGCCTGTTTTTCGTTCTGCTCGCGATCGCCGCCAAACAACGACGGGTTATAATCCTCAGCCCATCGATGCGGCGGATAATTTAATTCGAGATCGGCAAATATTTCATCGTAAAAACCGTGATCGCCCCGGAGTAATTCGTGCATCCATGCGAGAAACATACCGCTCTCGGCCCCCTGGATCACCCGGTGGTCGTATGTATTTGTAACAGTTACGATCTTGCTGATTCCGATCTGGGACAGAGCAGCAGATGTCATTGCCTGATACTCGGCTGGATATTCGATAGCTCCGGTGGCGATGATCGCGCTTTGGCCGGACATCAGGCGCGGATTTGAGGCGACGGTGCCGATCGTTCCGGGATTGGTCAATGATATGGTCGTGTTCTGAAAGTCAGCGATCTCAAGCTTGCCGTCGCGGGCTTTTTTTATCTGGTCATTAAATGCATTGAAAAAACCGGCAAAATCCAACTGGTTGGCACCTTTTATGTTGGGCACCAGCAGGCTTCGCGACCCGTCTTTTTTCTCGATATCAATAGCGATTCCGAGATTTACATCCTGATGTTCGAGGCGCGAAGGAGTGCCGTCGACGACCCCAAAACCGTGATTCAAATTCGGGAATGCCTTGACTGCCTGAATGATCGCCCAGGCGATGAGATGAGTAAACGAGACCTTGCCGCGTCCCTGTTGAGAAAGAAATTCGTTGATGATCCGGCGGTTTTCTTCGAGAACCTTTACCGGAATATTTCGAAAACTCGTCGCCGTCGGCACGGTCAAACTCTGCTCCATATTCTCAACGATCTTTTTGCCGACACCGGTTATCGCTTTGGGTTCCGTATCAGCTGATAACTGAACCGCGACAGGCTTTTTCTCGGGCAGAGCCGGCTGGCCCGACGGCTTAGGTTCGGGAGCAGGAGATGCCTCGACAGCGGGGCTTGGAGCTCCGCCGCTCAGCAATTCGCTGAAATAAATTTGCCATGATTCGTCGACAAGAGTAGGATCCGATCTGTAGCGATCCAGCAGACCCTCGACATAGTTGGCATTTGAACCAAAAGCTTCGCTAATGTATTTGGACAGATTTGTTTTATTTTCACTCACGATATTATCTATAGCCTCGACTGAGGCTAGATTTTAACGCAATCCGACCAAAAATCGAAGTTATTGCCGTGAAAGCATCGGTAACTGATCAAATTCCTGAAAAATGGATCAATTTTAGCGAGGGAACAACACCTGATGGGAATGAAGACTGGAGCAAAGCGGACAGATCGGCCTCGATCTTTGGAAGGGCGGGCTATGCCTCAGATCGACGAAGTCTGCGATTTTTCGGCGTTCTCACCAGTTTCGTCTTTGGTTTCGATATCCTGCTTTATGGCGTCGAGAATGCCGTTAATAAATTGGGTGGCTTCGTAGGTCGAAAAGCGGCGGGCGATCTCGAGAGCCTCGTTGATGGCAACATTGTCGGGCGTGTCGTGGTAGAGAAATTCAAAAACGGCCAGCCGCAAAACATTTCGGTCGACGATCGCCATTCGTTCGATCCGCCAATGCTCAGCGCGAGTGCGGATACGATCATCGATGGCTTCGAGATTTTTGAGGGTGCCTATGACGAGCCCATTCGCAAAATCACGGGTTTTGTCGTCAATCGCGGTATCGCCCAGCTCATTCCAATAGTTTTGGGTAAGCGTTCCACCGTCACGACTGACGAGATCCGACGCAAACAGCATCTGGAGAGCACATTCACGTGCCTTGTGCCTGGTTCCAGTACCTTTCTCTGCTTTTTCAAACGCCATCCGGTAAAACCTTTCTTCTTAAATCGCCTCTAAACTGCGATCGCGCATTTTTTTAAACAAATTCGCCATTTCTACCGCCGAAAGAGCTGCTTCGTATCCCTTGTTATCGTTTTTTTCTCCGGTCCGCTCGACGGCCTGTGCCGTGTAATCGGCGGTAATAACGCCAAATAAGACGGGAACGCCGGTCCGAAGCGAAGCCTGCATTATCCCGCTCGCCGCTTGCCCGGCGACATATTCAAAATGCGGCGTGTCGCCCCGAATCACAATGCCGAGAGCGATAACCGCGTCAAATTCTCCGGTCTCGGCGGCCTTTTGGCACGCGACGGGCAATTCGAATGCACCCGGAACTTCGAACGTCTGGATAGCGTCTTGGGCCGCTCCGGCATCGGTCAGAGCTTCTATCGCACCGGCAGCCAGCTTTGACGTGAGTGCGTCATTCCATCGGCTCACAACGATTGCAAACCGAAACCCAGCCGCCGAAATGTCACCGCGATTTAATTCAATTTTCAAAACGTGTCACCTGCCATCCGGTTACTCGACCAAAGTTAGTATAGAGAACGAGAGACGATAATGCCAAGCTTGCCTGGATTTTGCATTCAAACCCGCTAATCTTGATAATATTCAGTAAAATGGCGCGGCACATTATCGAAACCGAAGAATCTCTGATCATCGAAACACCCGAACGCGTGTCGCTCGAGTTTGCGCTGGCGTCGATCGGTAATCGGTTTCTCGCGGTGGCGATCGACCATTTTATTCAGTATTTTTCTATCTTTCTGATCGCCTGGTTCTTTCTGAGCGTCGCCGGGATTACGTCAACGGACGTTGTCGAGGCGCCCGGCCAACTGTTCTCAGAAATGCCAAAATGGACGTTAGCAATATTGATAATCGTCTTGTTTTTGATCTTTGCAGGATATTTTATCGTTTTTGAATGGCTTTGGAATGGGCAGACGCCCGGCAAGCGATTGCTAAAACTCCGTGTCATTCGAGACGACGGCCGTCCGCTCACATTGTGGGAAGCCGTCGCCCGCAACCTGCTTCGCATCTGCGACGCGGTGCCCGGTTTTATCATTCCAATTTATTCAGTGGGCTTGATCGTGATTTTTTTGAGCGGCCGCGACCAGCGGGTCGGCGATATTATCGCCGGAACCGTGGTTATTCGTGAACGAACGGGCGAGGCTCCGACATTTGCCGAAACATTTTCAAGCCGACTGACCGACACCGCCTTTACCCGCGTCCAAAAAACGATCGGGATCAAACTAAATGTCGGTCAATTAACCGAAAGGGAAGTCGAGGTGGTCGAGAGTTTTCTGAGGCGCCGCTGGGATCTGTCCGACCGCCAGCGGCTATGGATGGCATGGCGGATCGCCCTGCCTATAATGTATAAATTAAAGCCAAACTACAATTCGGCCAATTTTACCTACGAGGGTTTTCTCGAAGAAATACTCCATAGTTTTCACGCCAAACAGCGGTTTTTGAATTGAATGGCCGCGAATGCCCTAAAAGAGGGAACTGGTTTATTCTTGATTCGGGCATTTGTGGATAAAAGGGATTTAATTGTGAAGAAAATACTTGTAACCGGCGGGGCTGGGTTTATTGGTTCGCATCTGGTTGACCGCCTCCTCGCCGAAGGCGTCTGGCAGGTCACTGTCATCGATGATTTTAACGATTTTTACTCGCCGGATATAAAGCGAGCGAATGTTGCCGGCCATCTTGAGCAGTCGAACTACAAACTTATCGAGGCCGATATTCGCGACGCCCGGCGGTTGGCGTCTATATTTGACGAAACGACGTTCGATTGCATTGTCCATCTCGCGGCCCGGGCCGGCGTGCGGCCCTCGCTTGCCGAACCTGAACTTTATGTCGAAACAAATATAAACGGCACCACAAATTTGCTCGAATTAGCCCGTAAGCACGGCATAAAACAATTCGTATTTGGTTCGTCCTCAAGCGTTTACGGCATAAACACTAAGGTTCCATTCGCGGAAGAGGATCGGATCCACCAGCCGATCTCGCCATACGCAGCAACCAAGGCAGCGGGCGAACTGCTCTGCCACACATACTCACATCTGTACGACATTCGCACCGTGTGTCTCAGATTTTTCACGGTTTACGGGGCCCGCCAAAGGCCGGATCTGGCGATACATAAATTTTCAAAATTGATCACCGAGGGCAAACCGATCCAGGTTTTTGGTGACGGTTCTTCGCGCCGCGATTACACATACATCGACGATATTATTCAGGGTGTTCGAGCGGCTATCGACTATGACGATTCGATCCACGAGGTCTTTAACCTCGGCGAATCGCAAACCGTTACGCTTTCGGAACTGATCTCGCTGATTGAGAAAAACCTCGACATGAACGCTATTATCGACCGCCAGCCCTGGCAGCCTGGCGATGTCCCGGCGACGTTTGCGGATATAACGAAATCCCGAGATATGCTCGGCTATGATCCGACCACGAAGATCCAGGATGGAATTCCGAAGTTTATAGAATGGTTTCGCCGTCAGGCCTGACCCGGTGACATCATCATACCGATCTCACCTTCCGGATAGGTCGACACCTAAAATATTTCCATTTATTTATCTGCCGTCGAATTGCCTTCGAGCCTAGCCATGAGCAGCTTCATAATCTCTTCGGCCCCGATGCGGCCTTTTTTCTTAATAAAATCACGCGGTGTGTTGTCGCCGATCTCAAAAACTATCGCCTCCATTTGGTGCGTGTTGAGAAAATAATTGCGCGAGACCATCGCTGGAAGTGGGCGGTCATTTGCCTGAATGTTCGGCGTGTAACCCGGAAGGGCGGTCTGAATTTTTGTCAGCCAATCTTGTACGAGGCCGGGCATATTTCCTTCGTGACGGCGGGTCATCGGGTAATAGATATCGTTCCAGGTCGAGTGAAAATCGATGCCGAAATAAAATTTTCCGCCGGTGTCGGCTTCGCGGCGTTTTAGAAAATCGCTGACCGTTTTGTCCTCGGGCTGATTAAAAACTGTCCAGTCCCGATTTAGATCGATGCCGCCGAGATTGTGCCGCCAATTGCCGTGGTCAACGCCATCGGGATTCATTAGTGGAACAACGTAGATCGACCATTCATTACGAAACCTTTTGGCGAGATCGGATTTTCCCGCAATCGTCTCGATAAAGGCCTGCATAGCAAAATAGCCAGTCACCTCGGGCGGATGCTGACGGGAGATAACCATCATCATTTTTTTCGAATCAGGCTTGCCGAT
>JBGTCS010000323.1:0-16128 GCA_041748715.1 Pyrinomonadaceae bacterium
AAAAAAGCCTATCCGGACGCACATTGTGCTCTCAATCACGCGTCGCCATTCGAACTTTTGATCGCGACGATCCTGTCGGCCCAGTGCACTGACGCTCGTGTCAATATCGTCACCGCCGATCTGTTTCGGAAGTATCGCGGACCGGAGGATTTTCTCAAAGTCTCGCAGCAGGAGCTGGAAAAGGATATACATTCAACGGGATTTTTCCGTAATAAGGCAAAGAATATTCAGGCCGCCTGTAATAGAATAATCGACGAATTCGGCGGCGAGATCCCGCAGAATATGCAGGATATTCTGACGCTCGGCGGCGTTGCGCGAAAAACCGCAAACGTCGTTCTGGGCAATGCATTCGGCATCGCTTCGGGCGTCGTTGTTGACACACACGTATCGCGCCTATCTCAACGGCTCGGGATCACCGATAACAAAACGCCCGAAAAGATCGAAAAAGATCTTATCGAGCTTGTTCCCAAAAAACAGTGGGTCATGTTCCCGCACTGGATGATCTTTCACGGTCGACAAGTCTGCGACGCTCGCCGTCCCAAATGCGAGATCTGTCCGCTTGAAAATCTATGTCCGTCGAGCAGAGTGAGCAGTGGGTAATGGGTAGTGGGCAGTCGGCAGTGGGCAGTCGGCAGTGGACGGTGGGCAGTGGACGGTGGACGGCGATCGAAAGTTTAACTATCCTTTCCCCTCACTCATCACTCGTCACTCATCACTCATCACTCATCACTGGTCTCCCATCACTCATCACCCATCACCCATCACTCCAATCCGATAAGGTTCACGCTCGATAGATCGCTCGAAACGTTTAGGCTTCGGGCGGCAAAACGGTATCGTTTTGAAGAGGCTCCGAGTATGTAATTTTGAAACGCCGTCACGCCGTTAAAGCTGTAATAACCGAATGAACTGGGATTCGCGTATCTTTTGACACCGCTTTGATCGGTGAGCGTGACGACTACATTTCTAAGGCCGCGGCCATCGGGTGTCGTAACCCGGCCGGACACATCAAAGCCAAGTCGTGCGGGATCGACAATTCCCCAGAATGCCGGTTTTGCCTGTAGCCGGTCGTCGAATAAAAGCGGAGCTTCGAGCCGGTTAATCGGATATGTTGACAGCCAGGAATGGTCATCGGCTTTTCCCCAGAATGTTATCGAACTGATCTTGCCTCGCAGTTGACGAAACGCGTCAAAAAGGTCTCGGTACCGGTAACCTTGCCGCATCAACACCTCGGCGGGCACCTCCTCGTACATTGCAGTTTCGTTGGTATAAATACTCAGATCCATTTCCGTAATCTGATTGTCGATGCCCGGAATGGCCGAAAACATATTCACGGTTTCAATGATCTCGGCACCGAGCGGAAGGTCGATATCCGAGTGCATTTGGTGCCCAACTCCGTCGATCGGGATACCGCGGGCTTTCAGATTTTGGACAAGCGATAATAGGAAAGCGCGTTTTTCGGGGTTTCCGGTGTCGTAATCATTAATAAAAAGTTTCGCCTCAGGCGCTGCGTTGCGAGCGATTTGAAATGCCTTGTCAATGTATTCCGGTCCGCAGATCTGAAACCAGAGATTTCGCCGATATCCGTCCGGTTCGTGGGGATCGATTATCTCGTTAACAACGTCCCATGCATAAACCCGGTTGCCATAATGGCTGACAACGGTGCGAATATGGGTGTCGAGCCTCTGCAAAAGCAACGCCTTGTTCGCCGGGGTTGGTGTCATTTGATTGCCATTTGTATCACGAAACAGCCAATCTGGGTTCTGTTCATGCCAAACGAGTGCGTGTCCCCGAACCTGAATGTTATTTGCGGTCGCAAAATTTACGAGTGCATCGGCTGGAGCGAAATTGAATTGACCTTCTTCTGGATGTATCGGCCCCCATTTCATATAGTCTTCGGCCGTTAGACTATTAAAATGTTTTGTCAGTAATTGACTGTGCGCACCACTGATGTCGGCCTGCCAAACGGCCGCGCCGATCTTAAAATAGGATTCAAGATTTTGGTGCAGCGACGGGATCGAATTCTGGATCTGAAGCGGCGGAACAAACTCCACCTTCGCATCGTCGATAAAAAATGAAGGCGTGCCGCTCGCCGATTCCACATACATCCACAGCGACTCGTGATTGAGAGTGTGGTCATAGATCGCTGTCAGCTTGGACCATTTGTCGGCCGTAACCGTTTTGTTCGGGACTGCCGTTTGATAGGTGATATCGCCCGCGAGGTTCCGTTCGAGGCTGACTTTTAAATCGGTCGCCGTGGATCCAGGCGCCAACTTGACCCAGACGGTTACACGATATGAAGAACCGATGGCGATCGCATTCGAGACGTTAATCTTGCAGCCCGCAAACGCCGCTTGCCGCCCGGTTGTCAGCAAGCTAAAGTTTCCGCCGTGTTTGGCGGCCGATGTGACAGCAATAGTCTCGGTCCCGATTCGCGGCTGCCATCCCTCTGTCGAGTTTGTCTCGAAATTGGTATCGATGTTGGCGGCGGCAGATCGAGTGTTCTTAACTTTTTCAGAACCCGATACTGCGGCTTCCTTCAAGCCATAGGCGCAGCACACCGTGCCAATAACTAGTGCAACAAAGATCGAAATTGTCCTATCCATAGCTTTCGAACCAAACAGGCTAACATCACAACCACCGCTTACGCGGCCTGCGCAGAGAAAAATCCGACAATATTCCATTAACAAAGGTCCAATCACGCGAATCATCCGAAAACTTTGTTATTTTGGCTCGATTTTATTGTTTTACTGCCCAAAGAAAAAAGAACGTGCCGCTCTGGTTAGAGTCGACACGTTTTATTTCTCATTAGTTGGGTCTGCGATCAGATAAGCAGATAGTCAGGTGCTTATGGCCGAGCGGGCGGAGCCGGAGTCGGTGTTGGTGTTGGTGTTGGCAAAGCCGGCATTTCGCTGGCCTTAAAGCGGGGCAGCAATTCGTCGCGCATGACCAGAGCATATAACGCCCCTGCGATGACCACGGCCGACGCTTTTACATCCTCCTCGATTATTCGTTCATAGGTATCGAGGTTGGTATGCCACGTGGTTGTAAAATATTCGATCGGATCCTGCTGGATGCCGATGCCGGGCAATCCGGCCTGGTTAAACGACGTGCTGTCCGTTCCGCCGAGGCCTCGACGGTTCGAACTGATCGCACCGACGATACCGAGATCGGCAAACGGTGCAACGGCTTCGCGGAGAACAGTTGAGGTCTCAGGCGGGCCAAAAACATTCATGCCCCGCGCCCGACCGGTACCGCTATCGATATTAAAGTATCCGCCAAACTTACTCCACGCAGCCGTCGGAGCTTCGGCCGTACCAAAGTGTTGTTTGACATAGGCTTGGGAACCGAGCAGCCCTTGTTCCTCGCCGCTCCAACAGGCGACGCGAATGGTGCGACGCGGTTTAACGCCGATCGCTTTTAGGATTCGAGCCGCCTCCATCATCATGGCACATCCGACCGCATTGTCGGTGGCTCCGGTTGCGGAATGCCACGAGTCCAGATGGCCGCCAAGCATTACGACTTCGTCTTTTTTATCCGATCCGTATATCTCGCCGATCATGTTATAGCTTGTCACGCCATCCGGGACCAGCCGGTTGCGAATATCAAACTCGAGCCTGACCGGAGTTTGGCGGGACAAAAGTCGGGTAATGCGCCCAAAATCTTCGTTTCGCATAACAACGGTCGGAACCACCTTTGTAATATCATATGATGTTCGGTTTGGGCTAAAGGCCCGCATCAGGCCGTGATCCATCGCTGCGTCGTTAATACGCAGGGCGACGCCGCTATCGACCAGAAATTTGTCGACCTGCTCATTCACTTGAGCTCCGGTCAGAGCTCCGGGACGTGCCGCAGGAGTATTTCCGCGTCCACCGCCCTGTCCTTGCGGCGAAGGATTGTTAGGATCGAGGTTCTTTTTCAATGTTTCTTCGTCAAGACGTCTCGGCCCCGGAACAATAGTCACAGGAATGACAGCGGTTTTGCCCACTAAGACGATCTTATCTTTGAGAGTGGATCTAACGCTGTTGAAAAAGGCCGTAAGTTCGTCCTGTGTTGGGTTTTGCATCACACGCGGGTTTGTCGCCGACGGAAATTGCGGGATCACAATATTGACTGCTTCGGATGTGATAACGCCCTTTGTCGAAGGTGTCCACGCCAGGACCTCATAATTCAAAGTATCCTGAACAGGCGACAGCATGAGACCAATATTGCGTTCATTGACCCACCCCGGATGGCCGAACTCCCACGGCTCGAGTTCCGTATTGTCAAAGCCCCAGGACTTCATTTCGCGGGCCCCCCATTTGGCCGCATTAACGTGGTTTGGCGAACCAGTCAGCCGCGGCCCGTAGAGATCGGTGAAATAATGAAGAGTGTTCATTATTTTTGAATTTTCCATTCCCTCTTTGCGAATGGCGGCGTGGATGTCCGCCGGGCTGCCCTGGGCCGGTGCGGCGACGGGCAGAATGAATGATTGCAGCACTAAAACAGCCGCTGTTACCTGAAAAATCTTGCTTAGTTTCATATTTGATCTATGGACGACGGTCTGACCGCTCCCGATTCCTCTCAAGTTTTATTCTGACGTGCCGGACGTCCGGCAAAGAACTGTGAATTTCTAATACTGTAACATTTGCCAAAATGTTTCGAAAACTGCGGTTTCGGTAGTTACGAAATCGCCATGATATCCCCGGAGAATTCCTCAGGCGAACAGTAGACCTCGTACCGATCTGTCCAAGAGCGGAAAAACGCCGAATGCTGATCAAATCAACATCCGGCGCTGAACTGACATAGGCCAATGGCCCTCACCAACTGCTACTTACCATTATTTGTGTACGAAACACAATCACCCTGGTTTTTGAACGCAGTTCCGTTGGCTCGGAAAAGGGTCTTCCAGCCATTGTTCTTGCACTGGTCCTTGTTCACGGCTACGGGACAGCCAGTCGTACTGACAATTGTGCCAATCGGAGTGAAAGGACAATTGTCACTCCCGTTCGCCACGCCATCGCCGTCAACATCACCATCGCAGGCATCGCCTAAACCATCCCCATCAAAATCGGCCTGGAATGGATTTGCGGTAGTTCTACACTTGTCAGCACTATTGATCACACCGCCGCAAGCCGAAGCTACAGCTCTGATGGCAATGGAATCACATCAATCCCAGTCAGTATCAGCGAAAATGCCGGCCCCACATCAAGACCGGCACCATTCAACGGAAAGTTTAATCTACCGCTTTAAACCACCGCTTTAAATCGACTGCTTTAAACGCTTTAAACTGCTTTAAGTTTAAGACCCTCCAGTGCTTAACGCAGCCAATATATGAGCGGACGGACAATCTATTTTTTGCCGTTGCTCTCTCAGTGTGGGGACACATCTCCCAAGCGCCCGTTTTGGCACATCCGGCAAAAAACAAAGGCCGACCTGCAAATTTGCAAGCCGGCACTTCGTTCATCTAGTCCTTTTGACAGGAACTTTATTTACCAGTGTTGACGTATTGAATACAATCACCTTGGTTTTTGAAGGGCGTTCCGTTCGCACGGAGGAGATTCATCCAACCATTCTTCTTGCACTGCTCGGCATTTGACGGCGGGAACGGGAAAGGATCGCAGTCATCACCGATCCCATCGTTGTCCGAATCAGCTTGATCAGGATTAGCGGTGTTAACGCAATTGTCGAAGGCATCGCCGACGCCATCACTGTCGATATCTTCCTGCAAAGGTCAGCCCTCGATAGAGATCGCCAACCGTTGTTCATGCAGCCAGCTGCTGTTGTGGCGATGGTGTATGACTCACATTGAGCCGCAGGGATATATCCAGCCCAGCAAGCGCTGGTGGGCGAATCGAGACGAAATGTTCCCGTCCCGGCGAGCTCCCAGCGCCGAAGATAACGGGCTCTCTGAGTCAAAATTGTCCAACACACGAACCGAAAATTGGTTCTTCGGCTCGTGTGCTGGGGAAACGTGGGTTCGCGCAGGGACTACGGCGCCGCGACGTTCACGACAATGTGGTTGCTGGCTATAATCTGCGTCCCATCGAGGGCTTGCAGAATAATGTCGAACTGCGCCGGTCCGGCAAAAGCGTTACCGGGTCCGTAGGGACTCGTCAGGAAACCCTGAAAGAAGCCGAATGCATAGTTCTCGGAGTTTTGCGTGACGGTCGGATTGCTGCCCTCGTCGTCCGCGATGAAGACGAGGCCTGTGCCCTGATCTCGCCACCGGAAACCAGACAGCTGCCCTGGACCACCGGCGTCTCTTTGTTCGAGAGTTAGGGTCCGGTAGGTCGTGCCTGCACCCGGGTCGACGTCGTACAAAAGCCTAAACGTGTGGTCGGTCAGATCTGTAGGGACCGCATTGAGGCCGGTCGCGATCGAGAAGGTGAAGTTCCAAGCCGCGCGATTTGCGTTATTTGAGCCTGATCCGTTGGCCGTGGACTGTGGTCCGGAAGCGACCGCGAAGTTTAGGACACCGTCGGCATAGTTATCGGTCGACATCACCGTCGGGCCCTGCCGATAAAGAACCATCATTCCGAGTTCGATGCCGGCGGTCTCATTTCGCGCGGTCCCGAAGTTTGTGGCTGGTATGCCACTGCCAACGAACAAGTTTCCGGGACTGGCTGGATCTTGGGCCGAAAGGTCCGGAGCGACGTTGACGGCATAGTCCCAAGTCACGGCATTGCATCGTGCGTCGAAGACGTAGCCCGGGCTACCCGGCACTACGCCGTTGGGCTGTTGCACATCGCCGTGAGCTAGATGAGCTCCCGATGCATTAGCGCTCACACTGATGGGATGATAACTCCCGTTTCCTGTCCTATGGCACAGGTCGACTTTTGGGGCCGGCGCGGCAGCAGAAGCGGGTTGCGTTGCTGTGATACCAAGGGCGATGAACAGTGCGGCGAGACCTACTGCCATAAAGCTGGTGAACATATTTTTCTTAATCATTTATCTTCTCCTTTTAATCAAATTCACGGCAACTGATATGTCATAGCCGGATCTAAATAGAGTTTAAACTTAAAACTCCGTCCTCAATTTAAGGACAGTAAAACACGGGAATGTAAGAGCGTTCGAGGCTGACGGGCGCTTACAAAGATTTTGGTGATCTCCGGCGAATGCCGGTGTATGTAATGAGGGCTTGACTGAGTACTTTACCGCGATAGCAGTCAAAATAGGAACTCGAATATAATTTGTGCTCAGTTGTCTGTTCAATTTAAGTCCTCACGTAGAGCGACGAATAATTACCATGGTCACCACTGAATATGAGCGGCATACGATGCCGCGGCAATACAACTTTGGGGGCTGACTCAAAGTTCCGGCTAACATATTTCTTTATAGCCGACAAAAACACGTAATTACCGAAAATTTCCAATAGTTGGTCGCTTGTTCCGCGATCGTATTTCCTTTAAGCAAACAATGATGTGTCACACATCACAATTCGAAATAAATTATTCGGCGTAAGCCGTACGTAATTACCCGAAAAAAAATGAGCTTCTCTTTTGAGTAAGCTTCACACAAGAAGGGGCATTTCATCGTGTTTGGAAACAAATTTTCGGAGTTCGGCAACGTTAACACAGGTATCTTCAACGTGTCAACATTTTTTTCCACAGGTGTTAGTAGCACATCATATGTCCGGTTGTAGTAGCAGATGAGGTGTCCGCTTCGAGGTATATAATGAACTGAGATCTTCCCTTGTAGCAGTGCGCGAATATATAAGGATTAATTCTACGGGGGTGGAAACGGGAGATTTTGAATGTTAAGACTTCTTTTTTCGCTGACGTCCCGTTTAGGTATTTAGATAGGTATTTAGAAAGAGTCGCCACTATAATGAGAAGTAGCCTGAAAATGGTTCCGAATTGAAACTTTTTGGTTAATAAGGTGAATATGAGCAAGAACCACATCTGTCTGATCTTTTTATTATTATTCGGATATTCCTTATCACTAGCACAGACAACAGCTGACGATTACTTTAATCGTGCGGTCGACCGTCACAAGGATGGCGATCCCAAAGGGGCCTTAGCTGATTACACCAAGGCGATCGAGCTGGCTCCGAATGATACAGATGCCTACAACAATCGCGGCAGTGTCCGCAAAATGCTTGGGGATATCGACGGAGCGATAGCCGATTTCACACTAGCGATCAAGATCGATCCGACGCTTTCTGCACCTCATCTGAATCGCGGCGTTGCATTAAAGGTAAAAGGTGATATCGACGGGGCAATCGCTGATTACTCTAAGGCATTAGAGCTATCGCCTGAGAATTCCTCGGCATTTTATAACAGGGGCAATGCCCGCCGCGAAATCGGTGACCTCACGGGATCGATAAATGATCTTTCTCGTGTCATCGCCCTCAACCCAAAGCATTCGCGTGCTTTTAACAACCGGGGCAAGGCAAGGTATTTACAGAGAAACTTTGCCGATGCCATCGAGGACTATTCTAAGGCGATCATATTAGATGAGAAATTCGCCGATGCATACCGGAGCCGGGCCATCGCCTATCGCACATTAAAAAAAACAGATCTTGCAGTTCAAGATGAAAGAATGTTAGCTAGTTTAGAGCGTTGATTTAGGACTTTCTTTTTTCTTCAGATGCAAAAAAGCGAAGGATCTCGGCTCCTTCGCGGCAAGTTGCGTGAGTTTTAGGTCAGCGGATCACGGGACTATTATCTCGATCCGGTGTTCGGAAGCAAAGCCTGCTGGTTTTCCTTTTTCGGTCAGGAGGTGGATTTGGGTGAAGCCCTGTTCCTTACCTGCCTCTAAAGCCTTTTTCAAAAACTCCTGCTGTTTTTCGTTTGGAAGAGCATTCCAAGAGGGCCGCAATACTCCATAGAAAATTTCTCTACTGAGACGCCCCGTGCTCAAATACTCAGCAAGATTTTCGTCCCTGATATCGAGGACCGTAACGCCCTCAGTCGTAGGTTGTTCAGCTACCGAATTATTGGAAAAAATGAAGATTCCAAATGACGCCGCTATCAGAATGATCGATGCGACAAGCAGGATTTTGTTGACGGTCTTGATCTGATGAATAAGCTTTAAGTGTAGCGGAAGACCAGAATGGACCTCATTCTCGGTGGGTTCCTCCGCATCGGATTCTTCCCACGTATCGGGGACTTTTAGTTCAGGGGCGGATTCAATCTCATCGGGAGATTGATGTTCGCGGAGTAGTTCGCCCAGATCAAGCGTCCTCGCGGTGCCATCCGCAATTGAATCGTCGTGGAGATCGCCATATTTGGATTGGATACTATCGGAATCCGACTTTTGTCGTTCGCGATCGATCAGTAATACATAGGCGTTCCCGATCCGCACATTGGCATCAATCGCGGCCGCCGTGACGTGAGGCGCGTAAAATAATTCGCTGATGCTCGATTTGAAATTTCTTACCCTTCCAAAAAAATCTCTTTCGATCAGTTGATCAAAAGTTCCAGCATTCTCGGCCTCGATCGCAAGATCCTCAAAACTAAGAGCGGTCAGCAAAACCTTTGACTCGTCCTCGTCAGCTGTATAAAGGGCGATACTAGACCACTCTCGATAAAGCGTATTTATATGATTCAGAATTTCTTCGTGTGTAAATAGGCAAACTCGCCCGTCATTCCCGGCTGGGCGCGAAAACAACCGCGTGATGACAAAATCGAACTTGGCTCGCACCGATTCCGAATGGGGGAGATTACGGTAAAAACGGGCGAGAGCTAAAAGGGCTTGCGACGAAAGAGCCGGCCGGGATTTTTCGCAGTACTGACGAAGGCTCGAGACGGGAACCGATTGATCGCGTTTTGCAAGATGAGTGCACCACGCCTCGGTTTCTCGCATCAGGCGATTTTCGACCTCTTGATGATCTGTCGAATTTTCGTCACCAACAATGTGAAGAAATATGTTCAGAGCTTTTTTTGCATTAAAGTCGTCAAATACATTCGGGGCGACCTTCATGTACTCTCGTTCAACACCCGTTAGAACATGCTCAACCATTTGAAGGTTCGAGACCTCGTCCACGGCTCGCTTTCGATAAAAATCTTGTCCGCTTCTCGGCTTTCGCAAAAGCAGTAATGGGTCTCCGGGGATCAGTGCAGCGACTGTCGAAGCGACTTCCTCGGTAACAATTTTAGGGCTATTAACCTCGCCGTCGTCGTCGCCATTATCGCCTCCTAAACCTTCATTGAGCACGAATGCGTCGCGTTGATAAAAATCGTCGCCGACGAGCTGCCCGTCGAGCTCCATAATTGTCTGCTCGAGCAATTTTTCTTGTTTTAATTCGACAATGAGATCTTCGAACACATTCATCTTTTGTTACCTTTAGGCGAGGGATCGCAATCTCTCAATTGAGCAGCGTATTATGGCAGAATTTGGCGGATCTCGCCGGCTTGGGTAAGCTCGTAGACATAAATCTGGCCCTCACCCACATAATCGCGGGTCGCCGTGATCGCATAGCCGTTTCGAAGTTCCACGTCGGTTGGAGCTGACGGAGACATCGTCAAAACAAATTTTCCGCGGGTTATGTCATTCCCTGAAGCAGTTCCAACCGAACCCGATAGTAAATTATTTATCTCGGCTAACCGAGCGAAACGACTATTATCGTAATAAAAACTCATCTGCGTCGATGAAATCGTCCGCATTGTATCGAAAGTACTGCTGTTGTCAGTCGCACGGATCGCCCGCCGCAAATGCGGAACAGCGACGGTAGCTATGATCCCAACAACCGCGAATACAAGCAAAAGCTCGATAATAGAAAACCCACGTTCCACTCTACTGATTCTCATTATCCTAACCTCTGTAATTAGACTTAATCGTAATATATGACAGTTTTTGGCACCTATTGATTGACAAGAAACGGCAGCAATCGGTCGCCGACGTGTGGGTCAGCCAGGTCATTTTAGATTTTGTGGAGGAAATTGCGTGTCAACCGCACCGTCGGCCATTAAATAGTGCAAGCGGTATGCCAAAAACCGGAATCAGCGCTTTTGCCGACCTTCATTCTATTCAGTTCTGAGAGAATTAAACAGGGGTGTTTGTTTTTTCAGAGTTTTTTATTAAGCTATATAGTTTTACCGCATGATGTTGCAGTCCAACCAAACAAACCGGAGCGTTATAAATTGAGCGCAGTAATTGAAAAGAACATAGAAACTTACGGAATCGATAATTGGGGAGCCGATTATTTTGGCGTAAACCGCAAAGGCAACCTGATCGTTCGGGCTCCTGAGAACGAAAATTTAACGGCCGACGTTAAAGAAATAATTGACGATCTCCGTGAACGCGGCGTCAATACGCCAATCCTGCTCCGCTTTCCTCAGCTCCTTTTTGGGCAGATCCGCAAACTTCAGACGGCCTTTCGCAAATCCATAAAAGAATTTGAATACGAGGGCGGCCATCTATGCGTTTTTCCCATGAAGGTCAACTCGAACCGGGCCGTGATCGAGGAATATCTTCGCGAAGGAAGCCGTTATAACTTCGGTCTCGAAGCCGGCTCAAAAGCTGAACTTTACGCGGCTCTCGGTCTCGAACAGGCAAAGGACAGCCTTTTGGTCCTAAATGGCTTTAAGGATCGCGATTTTATTCAACTGGCGTTTGCAGGTGCCTCAGCGGGTAAAAACGTCGTTATTGTTATCGAAAAACTCAGTGAACTCGACCACACTATCGATATCGCGGAAAAGATCTCAGCCGAGAATCCAAATGCCGATCTTCCGACGATCGGAGTTCGGGTAAAGCTCTATTCCAAAGGTTCAGGCAAATGGGAAAAATCGGGTGGCGAAGCGGCAAAATTCGGGCTGACTACTACTGAGATTCTGGAAGTGATCCGACGCCTGCAGGAAGCCGGTCGTATCGACATGCTCAAATTGCTGCATTTCCATATCGGCTCTCAGTTGACTGACATAAAACGCATCAAGAATGCGATGAAGGAGGCCGCTCGAACCTACGCCAAGATCCGGAATATGAAGATCCCGATCGAGTATCTCGACGTCGGGGGCGGCATGGCTGTCGATTACGACGGGTCCAGAACTTCGTTTGAGTCGTCGGCAAATTATAATGCCCGGGAATTTGCGAATGATGTCATTTATGTCATCAAAACCGTATGTGATGACGAAAACGTTCCTCATCCGACGATCATACAGGAATCGGGACGCTACCTATCGGCATATCATGCGATCCTGGTCACAAACGTACAGGACGAAATTGAAACCGTGGTTGAAAGCCTGACCCCCGTTGAGGTGTCCGATGACGATCCTCAAACAGTGCATGAGTTGTTTGACCTTCGTGAAACGATCAATGCCAAAAACTATCGCGAGTATTATCATGACGCACTCGAAAATCGCGAAGAGCTCTTCACTATGTTCAACCTCGGACTGATCTCGCTCGAGGCAAAAGGGATGGGCGAGGTCTTATTTTGGGACATTTGTGAGAAAGCCGATCAGTTTGCCCAGCTCAAGAAATATGTGGCCGAGGAATTTGACGAGCTCCGGCGGCTGATGTGCGCCAAATACCTGGCGAATTTCTCAGTTTTTCGCTCGATGCCAGACAATTGGGCATTGGAACAGTTATTTCCAATCATCCCAATACATAAACTCAACAAAAAGGCGTCCGAATATGCTACGCTTTGTGATATAACCTGCGATTCCGATGGGATTGTTGATAAGTTCGTGGATCTGCACGACGTAAAAACCGTGTTGGAATTGCATACACTCGTCAAAAATGAGCCTTATTACCTGGCGATGATGCTGGTCGGTGCGTACCAGGAGGTTATGGGGAATAACCATAATCTATTTGGGATACCGCACGAGGCTCACGTTTTTATTGGTGAGGACGGTTATATAATTAAAAAAGTTATTTATGGCGCAACGCTGGGCGACGCCGTGTCGTCAGTTAGATTTGACCCTGGTCATCTCCACGACACATTTCGCAAATCAGTGTTACAGCGTATTAAAGAAGGTCGCCTCTCGAACAACGAAGGCAGCAAGGTTATAGAATTTTACGAAGATCAGGTCGAAAGTTATACATACCTGACACCTAACGGCAAATAAAATGTGACGCCGTTAGGTTAATTTCGTAAAAATTGATTTATTGGTAAAAAACTATGGTAGCTCAAAAGAAAACTAAGGCGTCGAAATATTTGACGGTTCCGACCCGTCCGGTGCCTATTGACAGGGATCGTTCAGTCGCGGGCCTTTTAGAAAAAATGGAAGGTGCCGGATTCGGCGCAAAACAACTTGCCGAAGCCCATCGCATCTGGCTCGATATGCTGGACGACAATTCGACCATCTATCTCTGCGGCTCCGGCAATTTGGTCACCTCCGGCATGCGTCGGTTGATCGCTTATGTGATCAAGAACCGCTTTGTCGATGTGATCGTAATGTCCGGCACGGTTCTGTATCACGACATTCACGAGATTCTGGGACGTAATCATTATCAGGCTCATCCGAGCATGAGTGACGAGGAACTCGAAGCGTCTGACGTCTTGCGACTCGGTGACGTCATGGCTAATCGCGAAGAATATCAGGAAGCTGACGAATGGATCGGCAGCGTCATCAACCAACTCGAATTGAGCCGCCCATATTCGATACGCGAATTTTTACACCTGCTGGGCCGCGAACTTTCAGAGATCGCCCACGAAGACGGTATTCTGACATCGGCATTCAAAGCGAGAATCCCGGTATTTTGCCCGGATCTGCCGGGTTCGGAAATCGCTGTCGGCATTGCCCGAGCTAAATTTGAAAAGAAAATTCAAATCATGTTCGACACGACGCAGGACACGATGGAAATGATGACGATCGCACAAAAAACCCGTCATTCCGGCATAATCACGCTTGGCAGCACAAGCAGCCAAAATATTGTGAACGCCACCGAACTGTCGTCCTACATCACACGGACGACGCCACGGGGACATAAGTATGCGATCTCGATAGCGACAGATACGGCCCCGCTCGATATCCGAACTCCGT
The DNA here is from genome assembly GCA_041748715.1 of Pyrinomonadaceae bacterium. Classification (GTDB taxonomy): domain Bacteria; phylum Acidobacteriota; class Blastocatellia; order Pyrinomonadales; family Pyrinomonadaceae; genus OLB17. The sequence goes on from JBGTCS010000323.1 coordinate 13,905, forward strand.
CGTTTGGGGGTAATCACACATCGGCCTTTGGAAAGCTTATTCGCGGGGCCACAACGGCCTATGTGCCGTGCGATCCGTCGATTGCTCTGCCGATGATCATAACCGCTCTGTCGCAAACCGCCGCCAAATTTATGAAGGGGCGCAAACGTCCGACATTTAGCTTTTCGGGTCGCGATATGAATATCGACGTTCCTTAGGGTTAAGTTAACGCACAACAAAAATGCACGATGATGGCTGTCCGTCATTGTGCATTGTGCATTTTGGATATTATTATTTGTAAAACATGAGTCAATCTGAATTATTACCAATGAACTTTGGCGGGATAGACGAAGAGCAGTACACTGCCATCGATAATGCCCGCATCTTGATATTGCCGGTTTCATACGAGGGGACTGTTTCCTATGGGACTGGCACTGGAGCCGGAGCGATGGCCATTGTCGATGCATCGCGGAACATGGAACTTTACGAAGAAGAGACCGATTCGGAAGTTTATAAATTGGGCATCCATACGCTTCCCGAGTTTACTCCGCGCGAAACTCCTGAAGCGATGATGAATGAGCTTTACTCATACTCAAAAAAGCTTCTCGAACTCGATAAATTTATCTGCATGCTCGGCGGCGAGCATTCGGTGTCGGCACCGATCATCAAAGCTCACCACGAAAAATACGACAATTTGAGCGTGCTCCAAATCGACGCCCACGCCGATCTGCGCGACACATACGACGGTACGCCGCACTCGCACGCATCGATCATGGCCCGCGTCGTTAAAGATCTGCGTATTCCTTCCGTTCAGGTCGGCATCCGCTCCATTTCGGGTGACGAGGCACGTTCGCTAAAAGACGGTTTGCCGACAAAGATATTTTGGGCAAGGGATATTGTCGGTAAAACGGATTGGATCGAAGAAGCAATTGACTCGCTGACGGAGAATGTATATTTAACGATCGACATTGACGGCCTCGATCCGAGTATCGTTCCAACAACCGGCACTCCGGAGCCCGGTGGATTAGGTTGGTATGAAACATTAACTCTCATCCGTAAACTAGCTGAAAGTAAACGAGTTGTTGGGATGGATCTGGTTGAGTATTCGTACTTTGAGAACTACGATTCTCCGGCGTTTCTCTGCTCGAAGCTGGTTTATAAATCGCTGGCCTATATCTTTAACAATGAGACGCCTAAGGTATCTATTTAAGAGGCCAAACATCTCGAGGCCACCGGATTTTCTCGAACAACATCTCACCGCTTTACGTATGACGTTTAGATTTGAGTAAGGTTTAGGAAAGAGTAAGATGACAAGTGAAGGTCAAAGTCAGGGAGTATTTTCGATGAGCATTAATAAACTTTTGATAATTGTAGTATTTGCGTCTGTTTCGATCATTGGGGGATGCAAGACAGGACTGTTTGGCGGCGATGAAGTACCTGCGACGAGCCAGCCTGCGGCCCCGGTCGCACCGGTTGTGGTTGACGGCATGCGAACGTCATACGCCGACGTTGTCGAGCGAACGTCGCCGGCCGTCGTTCGTATCGAGGCCGAGCACAAGCAGAAAGAACAGCCTCAGGCCCAAATACCTGGCGGCGACGATTTTTTCCGGCAGTTTCAGATCCCGCAGCAAAGACAGCGGCCCCAGATCGAACGCGGTGTCGGCTCCGGAGTTGTAGTTGAGGCCAGCGGCACGATCCTGACGAATTATCACGTGGTCGAAAGCGCTGACAAGATCACGGTATTAATGAGCGACAATAAATCGTTCGAAGCAAAAGTGGTCGGCACGGATCAGCCAAGTGATCTCGCGGTTTTGAAGATCGAGGCAGAAAACCTGCCATTCTTAAATCTTGGTAATTCCGACGGAGTTAGGGTTGGTGACATTGTACTCGCGATCGGAAATCCCCTCGGCATCGGTCAGACGGTGACAGCCGGGATTATTTCGGCAAAAGGCCGCCGGACCGGTCTCAGCGACGGCCAGAGTTTCGAGGACTTTTTACAGACCGACGCTCCGATAAATCGTGGAAATTCCGGCGGAGCATTGGTCAACCTTAACGGCGAACTGATCGGCATTAATTCACAGATACTCTCCCCCGGCGGAGCCAGCGGCGGTAACATCGGTATCGCATTTTCGATCCCGTCCAATATGGCGAAATCCGTAATGGAGCAGTTACTAAAAGACGGTAAAGTTCGTCGCGGCATGCTCGGCATCAATATTCAGAATATTACTGACGACACAGCCCAGGC
>JBGTCS010000324.1:0-5000 GCA_041748715.1 Pyrinomonadaceae bacterium
CCATAAGTACGAACCGCCGTCGCCAGCAGAAAGAGAAAGATAAACCAAGGGATTGAGATCTTTGCGGCCTTGCCGGTCGCGTCTTTCCGGTAAAGAAAAGCAAAAAACAGAGCGATCGGCGCTATCCAGAGGGCCCGGGCGAGCTTAACGGTCGTTGCGATCGCGAGAGCTTCGGAACCATAAGTTCCGGCGGCTCCCACCACCGAACTCGTGTCGTGTATCGCGATCGCCGCCCAAACCCCAAATTGATTTTGCGAGAGGTTCATCGCGTGCCCGATCAGCGGAAATAAAAATAACGCAACCGAATTGAGCACGAAAACTGTGCCGAGCGAAACAGAGATCTCGTCTGCATCGGCATCGATCGCCGGGGCAACAGCCGCGATCGCACTTCCACCGCAGATCGCGGTCCCCGAAGATATTAGAGTTGAGGTTTTTGCTTTTACGCTGAGAAGCTTTCCAACGAAGTAACCGAGGATCAAGGTTCCAAAGATGGTGGCGATAGTAAACAAGATACCGTCGCGTCCCGCTTTATAAACCGCCGTCAGATCCATTCCGAATCCCAGCAGGACCACCGACGCCTGCAGCAGATATTTCATCGGTTTGCCGCTTAACTCGGGGAACGGATTACCGATCGTGAACGCCATTGCGATCCCGAGCGCCAAAGCGATCGGAGCGGACCCCCACGGGCTGAGACAGAATAAGATCAGGATAATAAAGACGGATTTTTGCCAGACCATACAGAGTTGACAAGTATAAAGGCTGGCAATAAAAAAAAGAAACCGCAGGTTTCTTTCTTTTTGATAGTAGTAATGTTTATCCGGGATTGGTCATTAATGTAAGATCTCCGATTCCGAGCCCAAGCCCGCGCGTAAGCAAGGGCGTACCATTCAACATACGTGTTTCGCCCTTGCTCACGCGCGGGCTTGTGCATTAGGCAACAATTTCAAAACGTCCACGCCGAATCTGGGTTTATCGAGGCTTACCGTAGAATTCCAAAAACCTGCCGGAGAATTGCGGTCGTCCGTCCCACCGGGTCACGGCGAATCTTTCGTTCCTCATCGGCGACGACCAGAAATAACCCGTCGAGAGCTTTTTCGGTCACATAGCCGTCCAGATCAGTGGCGTCCTGACCCAAAAACCGGCCGACAAAACCGTATCGTCCCATCATGCTTTTGTATTTTTGCGTAACGCCGACCTGCTCTGTAAACCGTTCGACGATCGGCCGAAACTCATGACGCAGGCGATTTTCACTTGTTCGTCGAAAATATTGCGTAGCAGCGTCATCCTGTCCGCTGAACAGAATATTTTTTGCATCGGTAAAGCTCATCTGTCGCAGCGAATCCACAAAAATGTCCGCTGCGACCGGCACCGCCTTTTCGGCTGCACGGTTCATCGCTTCAACAAAATCATCGACACGGCGACCTTGCCCAACGGCACGCAGAGTTTTTTCGGTCCGCTCCAGATTGCCGGGAAGCGGAATCCGAACACGCGAATTACTCAGAAATCCGTCGCGGCGGCCGAGATCGTTTACCGCGATCCTAACACCCTTAAAAAGTGCTTCGGTCAATCCGCGTGAGATATCCGAATCGGAAATACCGGTCGACCTCTGCGGAGTGCGGTATACCTGAGCTGACGCTGCAAACGAAAACGTTAACAACATTGCCGCGAACAATAAAATGATCTTAATTTTTGACATAGCTGACACCTCAAATAAAAAACCGGTCGAATCGCGTCTAATGCGTTCAACCGGTCATTTGATTTATATCCGACTTGAATAGTTCACCCACTATTTCGTCGACACATGTACCAAAGCGTCGAGATTATTTGGCTTTCCCTTGGTTTGCCACCGCAGCCTGGGCGGCTCGTATCGCCTCGTCATCGCCGAGATAATAACTCTTCAAAGGTTTTAGATCGTCATCAAGTTCGTAAACAAGCGGCACGCCGGTCGGGATATTAAGATTGACAATTTCACTATCCGAAATGCCGTCGAGGTATTTTACGAGCGCCCGCAGGCTGTTGCCGTGCGCTGCGATGATCAGACGTTTACCGTCCTTGATCTTCGGAATTATCTCGGTCTCAAAATACGGAACGACGCGAGCGACCGTATCTTTGAGGGATTCGGCTTTGGGGAATTTCCCATTTTCGACCGATCCGTATCGAGCCTCTCGGCCCAGGTATCGTTCATCGTCTTCGCCCAGGTCGTCGGGCGGAATATCAAAGCTTCGCCGCCACATTAAAACCTTTTCGTCGCCGTATTGAGCCGCCGTCTCCGCCTTGTTGAGTCCCTGCAAAGCTCCGTAATGGCGCTCGTTCAGCAGCCACGACTTTGTCTCAGGTATCCACATCAGATCCATCTCGTCTAGAATTATCCACAAAGTCCTAATCGCCCTTTTGAGTACCGAGGTGTAAGCTTCGTCGAATTCAAATCCCTCGGCTTTGAGAAGCTTGCCGGCGGCATGAGCCTCCGTGACGCCCTTCTCCGAAAGGTCGACATCTTTCCACCCGGTAAACCGGTTTTCCATGTTCCACTGGCTCTCTCCGTGACGGATCAAAACTAATTTATGCATGTCACTATCTTAGATTTGTAATTGGAAATTTCAAATCTGTGATCTTCCTTTCAGTATCTTTTTGATTTCGCCGATCAAATAAAGCGAGCCGGTGACAACGATCAGATCGTCGTCGGATGCTATCTCATTCGCCTTGTCCAACGCTTCCGAGACAGTTTCCGTTAGATAAACTTCCCGGTCGGCCGCCAAGGGAATATTTGCTGCGATTCCGTCCGGAGCCATCGCCCTCGAATTGTCTGGCTTTGTAAGGATGATGCGGCCTGCGTCCGTAAAAAGACTCGCCGCCATTTCACCGACATTCTTTTCGTTCATCACACCGAAAACAAATATCATTGGCTGATCAATATTTTCGTCCAGAAATTCGCGCAGAGCCTTAATCCCGGCAACGTTGTGAGCTCCGTCAAAGAGATACTTTCCGTCAAACTCGAGCCGACCGGGGTGGCGGGCCCGTTCCAAACCCTCCACGACGTCATCGCTGCTAATATCATATCCAAAGTCAAATCTAAGAACCTCGATCGTCATTACGGCAATTCGTGCATTTTCTAGTTGATGCCGTCCTTTCAGACCGAGATTCGGATCATCATACAAATCGCGTTTTGTACGAAAGCTGGCTACGACAGAGTTACTTATCGTATCAAACGCCCATATCGAGGCGTCGCAATCCAAATTCGGTGAAATGTCCATCTGATGGCACCGTCCGATTACGACTTCCATCGCTTCCCGCTGCTGTCCACCGATCACCACGTGCGAATCTTTATGTATTATCGCCGCTTTCTCGGCCGCGATCTCGGTAAGAGTTTCACCCAAATATTCCTGATGGTCGTAATCGATCGCCGTGATGGCGGCGATCTCGGCGTTTGCGGCTGTGGTCGCATCGAGCCGTCCGCCGAGTCCGGTTTCGAGAATAGCGAGGTCGACTTTCGCTTCGGCAAATGCGGTCAAAGCGATCGCTGTGATCTGTTCAAAAAATGTCGGCAGATATTCTAATTGTCCGTTTGCACGCAAATATGCAGACGTATCGCGGATACGGGACGCATGGCGGGCAAAATCTTCCTCGCTGATATCGCTCCCATTTATCCTGATCCGTTCAGTGATAGAGATCAGGTGCGGCGATGTAAACGTGCCGGCCGACACGCCCGCTGATAAGCAGATCGAATCCAGAAAAGCACAGACCGAGCCTTTCCCGTTGGTTCCTGCGATCTGAATTTTTAGGTAATTATTTTGCGGATCGCCGAGAGCCGCGAGCAGGGTGCGGATATTCTCAAGGCCGAGTTTCATGGCGGAAACTTCGTTGCCAAGAGATAATAGGTATTTGGTCGATGTCTCGAAGTCCATCAAAAGCGATCAGGCAGCGATCTCTTTGTTCATCATAAAATCCAGATTTCGGATAATGGTTTCACGCATTTTTCGCCGGTCCACGACCATATCGATCATGCCGTGTTCCATGAGGAATTCGCTGCGCTGAAAGCCTTTTGGCAGTTTTTGGCGGATCGTTTGTTCGATAACACGCGGACCGGCAAAGCCGATCAAAGCTTTTGGCTCGGCAAGTATCACGTCGCCGAGCATTGCAAAACTAGCCGTCACGCCACCCGTCGTAGGATCCGTCAATACCGATATAAACGGCAGACGTGCGTCGTGGAGCCGGGAAAGCGCCGCCGATATCTTGCCCATCTGCATCAGGCTGAGCGTGCCCTCTTGCATGCGGGCGCCGCCCGATGCAGAGAAAATTATGACCGCACCTCGCTCTTCAACCGCACGTTCGATGAGCCGTGTGATCTTTTCGCCAACCGCCGACCCCATTGAGCCGCCGATAAAAGACATATCCATCGCACCGGCAAATGTGAGATGGCCCCCGGTCAGTCCTTTGCCCGAAACGATCGCTTCCGGCAATCCCGATACCGCCTTTGCCTGTTCAATGCGGTCCTTATATTTCTTTGAATCGGTAAATTCGAGCGGGTCGCCGGACATTACCTCTTCGTCAAGTTTTTCATATCGCCCGTCGTTAAACAGATCTTTAAGCCGGCCAGTCGCCGAATAACGAAAATGATAAGCGCAGTGCGTGCACACCTCGCGCGAATCCGTGAGTTCGCGTTTGTAGAGAGCGTTGTCGCATTCGGGGCATTTAACAAAAATTCCCTCGGTACGAACGGTTCTTTCCTCGTCGTCCTCTTGCCCTTCGATATTCGGTTTATCTCTGCGAAACCAAGACATAATTAATTGATTGCGAGCATGATACGCAGAGACCAGGAAAACTTTAACCGTTCTGCAATTATCTATTGTCGAAAATAAAAGACTAACACACGGCGAAAGCCTTTGTCGCGAAACTAGCTAGGACTTTAGGACGTCAAGCATCTGCGAGTGAATAAGCCCGTTATCCGCGACCATCGGGGGCGAGTAAATACTGAATTTCGAATTGTCGTAGCCACTGATTTG
>JBGTCS010000325.1:0-2790 GCA_041748715.1 Pyrinomonadaceae bacterium
CGGGTAGTTTCCAAGCCTGGTAAGTCTGAGAAAAAGGTGCTCGCACCTTTTTCTCAAACTTACCAAACCGGACATTTGATGTGCTAACCAAACCGGACATCTTCATTTGCTATCAACACGCAAAATATGTGGCGTCACCGCAATGAAGTAAACATACTTCTGGTAACTAGTTCCGCAAATCACTATACGGGTTTATTATCGGTGTTCGAGATCCTCAGAGGTGTCGCGTTCGTCTAGATCCGCAAGTCTGGCCTTTGCCTGAAATCTTACATTTACGAGAAAGCTGCAAGCTGACAAAACCATGAAGAAGAACGCGTAGTCGCTATTATCCACCCAGAAAAAGTAGAAAGCGGGCACGACTAAAGCCACCGAAAGGATCTGAAAAATTCTTGCCTTTTGCATGTACTATTAGAATGTCACGACTTATCCCGCTTTACGAGCAACCTCGGCGAAACTTTCTCCGCGAAAAAATGCAGCCACGGCATTAAAGAGTCTGGCGATAGCCCGAAAAACCTTTGGAGCAAACCATGTAAAGGCAATCAAAAAGACGATTAGGACGACTGCGATAACAATGGGTGCAAAGACCGCAAGAGCGGTACCAACTAGTGCAACGATGTCTTCGACGACTGAAAGTGACCAATTCGATATGGGTTCAGGCAAAAGATTCGCTCCGACCCTGAGAGCCGATTTAGTCCCGTGCGAAGAAAGGGCCAGCCCACCGCCGGCGAGGGCAGCGATTACATAAACGCTCGGCTCCATTTGATTGGTAGCAGCATAGGCAACTATCGCTCCTGCCGGAACACGGATGAAAGTGTGGATAACATCCCAAACGCTGTCGACATACGGGATCTTATCGGCGAGGAATTCCACGAGATAAAGGCCTCCGGCGATGCCGATGATCCACCAGTTGTCGAGAACATCGAGCCCGCCCGGCAGTCTGGTGGCCCCGAACTTCTGCAGCAGTCCCAATACAGTGACCGTCGCGTAAAGATTGATCCCTGTAGTCCACGCTGTTCCGAGAGCCAGGCGACTTGTAGAAAACCATTCCATTACAATCCTCCTTCGCTAAGCCCCAGAAGCCCGGCGATCCCACATTCGAGATTACGATTCAGTATCGTCATCAGTTCCAGATTCTTCTTTTTTGAAACCGAATTTCTCCAAACGATATTGCAGCGTCCGAAACGTGAGACCCAGCAGCTTAGCCGATTTCGTAATATTATTGTCGGTACGCTCCATCGCCTGCATTATAAGGCTCCGCTCAACGTCCTCAAAATTCACGCCCTCGGCTGGGAGTTTAAAAAGGTCGCCAGATGCCGCCGAGGTTCCCTGGGTCATTTCTGGCGGAAGATCGTCCAAAGTTATGGCGTCGTTCTCGCACAATAAGATCGAACGCTCGATGGCGGATTCAAGTTGTCGGACGTTGCCGGGATAGTGATAATCCTCGAGCAACTTTCGGGCATCGGCATTGATCGATATTTTTCGCTGGGTTCCCCGTGTGTGCTTCTTTACAAAGTAATCGATCAGAACGGGAATGTCCGTCCTCCGATCGCGGAGCGCCGGAAGCTCGATCGATAGTACGTTCAGCCGATAATAAAGGTCCTCGCGAAACCGCTTTTCCTCGACCATATGAAGCAGGTCGCGGTTTGTTGCGGCGACTACACGCACATCGACGTCGATATCGCGGATGCCGCCGACGCGGCGGATCTGTTTCTCTTGCAAGGCCCGCAATATTTTTGCCTGCAGTGATACATCAAGCTCGCCTATCTCGTCCAGAAACAGCGTTCCGTTGTGAGCGATCTCAAAAAGGCCCTTCTTTTCAGCAACCGCCCCAGTAAACGAACCTTTTTCATGTCCAAATAGTTCGGATTCGAGCAAATTCTCGTTGATCGCCGCACAATTTACAGCCTGAAATGTTTCACTTGAGCGGAGCGAGTTTGAATGAATAGAGCGTGCGATCAATTCCTTACCGGTGCCGCTTTCGCCGCGGATGAGCACGGTCGAATTCGACTTTGCTATTTTCAGGATCAGCTTCTTTACCTGGTCCATTTCCGGGGAAACGGAAATTATCTCAGCATCGAGCGTCGTAAGCTTTTTTAGAGCTCGCGAAACCGTATCAAGCAAATGGGCGCTGTCATAAGGCTTCTGCAAATATTCGAAGGCTCCGAGCCGCAAAGCATCCACCGCCGAATCTATCGTGCCGTGGGCCGTTAGTAGAATGACGATGATGGACTTATCAAAATCGGTCAGTTCCTTCAGCAGGTCCAAGCCGCTCATGCCGGTCATCTTTAGATCGGTGAGAACAAGGTCAAAATGCCGGTCCGCCACAAATTTCATTGCAGCCTCGCCCGAGCTTGCGGTCGTCACATCATACCCTTCGCCCGATAATATAGTTTCCAGGATCTCGCGCTGATTCTTTTCATCGTCAACGACCAATATCGATTTTCGTGCCATAATTAAGAAAAACTATCCCTCGGTTTTTATCCCACTCCGACATCAGTCGCCGCTTTTGGTAATTTTACCGTAAACTTCGTTCCCTCGCCTTCTACAGACTCGACTTCGATCGAACCTTCATGGATCTCGACGATCTTTTGCACGATCGCAAGGCCAAGGCCGGTGCCGGTTTCTTTTGTAGAAAAATAGGGCTCAAATATATTCGCGAGGTTCTCACGCTTTATTCCCAAACCTGTGTCGGTGATCTCGAAACTGACACATCTGCCGGTTTCATCCGGCGTTATTTTTACGCTAAGATGACCCCCCGTAGGTTCCATAGCCTGTATGGCGTTGAGAAAC
>JBGTCS010000326.1:0-8006 GCA_041748715.1 Pyrinomonadaceae bacterium
GCGGATCTGATCAACGACAAGAAAGAAACTGCAAAAGAATATATTCCGTCGGACGAGCCAAAAATAGAGATACTTTCGTTTAACGACCCTGAATATCAGACTGTATTCTCGGACACGGCCGTGCAGGCTCCGCCCGGCCGACGTGATGATTTTGTTTCCACCCAATATGTCCCGCCTCCGCCACCAGTGGCCACCGTCGCTGTGCCGTCACCTGCGGAACCTGCGTTTACTCCCGCCGTTTCGGTCAAGAATCTGTCGACCGGCAAAATGGACGAACTATTTAAGATCATGTCCGATGTCGGAGCGTCGGATCTGCATCTCTCGGTTAGCATGCCGCCGATGGTTCGCCGGGACGGCAGAATGAAAACGCTGCGGGACGGCGATATGGCGCTTACCGCCGAATCCATGCGCCAGCTTTTGTCGCCGATCATGCCAGAAAAGAATCGCGAAGAGTTTGAGGCTCGACATGACACTGATTTCGCCTACGAAATCCCTGACCTGGCGCGATTTCGCTGCAACGTATTTTTGGATCGCAAAGGAATGGGCGGTGTTTTTCGGATCATTCCGACCAAGATCCTGACCGCCGAACAACTCGGTCTTTCAAAGGCGATCATGGATCTCTGCTCGCTTTCTAAGGGCCTCGTCGTCGTCACCGGTCCGACGGGTTCGGGTAAATCTACTACTCTGTGCGCGATGGTCGATTCGATTAACAAAAATCGCGAAGATCACATAATCACCATCGAGGACCCGATTGAATTTACCCACGAAAATCAAAAATGTCTCGTCAATCAGCGAGAGGTGCATAATCACACCGATTCATTTAAGGATGCCTTGCGGGCCGCATTACGCGAGGATCCCGACATTTTGCTGGTTGGTGAAATGCGCGATCTCGAAACTATCTCGATCGCCATCGAGACGGCCGAAACCGGTCACCTTGTTTTTGGTACGCTTCACACAACCACGGCTGCATCGACAGTTGACCGCATCATCGATCAATTTCCGTCCGACCGTCAACAACAGATTCGTGTTATGCTCTCGGAATCGCTAAAAGGCGTGATCGCTCAAACACTGCTTCCGAAAAAAGGCGGCGGACGCGTCGCGGCGCTTGAGATTCTGATAATCACGCCGGCGATTAGTAATTTGATACGCGAAGGCAAGACATTCCAAATACCGTCGGCAATGCAGACGGGAAAAAATCACGGTATGGTCATGCTGAACGAAGCCCTTTTTGAACATGTCAAAAATGGCCTGGTCGAACCGATGGACGCGTATGTTAAAGCGGTCGATAAAAACGGATTTGAGACAATGTTGACTCGCGGCGGTTTTAAGCTATAGAAAAATTCTAAATTCAAATTAGTTATGGCGTCGAAATTAATAATTTCGACGCCTTTTCTCTTTTGGCTAAGTTCCTTTCCTAAATGATTCGGGCTTTCGCAGGGAACATTATCCGAAACGGGAAACCATGTATTTTCATATAGTTAGCAGCCAAATAGCTCTGACTGTGTGCTGGCATACAGAATTCGGCGTGGTGACCCGCCATAATAGTACCATCGATAGAGTTTCTACTTAATTATCGAAATACTTTATACACGGTGAGAATAAAAATGAAAGACAACAGCAAAATTGAACAGAGTATTGAACAACTAACTCCGAGTATGGGTGTACGCAATGGTTTGGCATATCTCTTGATCGGCGGGGGTATCGGTGCCGCCATTGCCTTGCTATTTGCACCGAAATCGGGCAGCGAGATGCGTGCCGAGATTGCTGAGGTGTCGCGCAAGGGTTACGATGCGACCTTGGAAAAAGTAAACGACCTCAGTTCGCAGTCGTCAGAAGTTTTAGAATTCGGTAAACAGAAGGCCAAAGCCGTGCTGGATTTAGCATCGACCAAGCTAAATATTGGCAAAGACGTGATCGCGGACGCCGCACAAGCCAGCTCGTTAGCTGCTGCTATCGTAGACGGCAAGGACAATAACAAAGTAGATTCGATCCATACGTCGCAGCCTTCGACCGGAACCGAACAAAAAACAGCGAAGGCCGGGTAACGCTTAGATTATACCCGGCGGCCAACTCTCCTCGGTCGCCGGGATCTTTTGATCCTCAAGTTATCCACTAAAAAAAACTAATCCCGCGGACGAATCATCTTTCTGTCTTGCGATGGCCGCTGCTGGCGAACGAGATTTAGCCCAGCGTACAAAAGGAAAATATTATGAGAATTAATTTAAGACAAATTACATATCTTGCACTGATCGCCCTCGTGATCTCGTTAGGTACCTCGGTTCAGGCGCAGACGCGGGCCTATCGGGTATCCGACCGTCAGGTGCAGACGCTTTTAAATCGGATCGAGAATCGGACCGACACATTTAAAACACAGATTGATCGGGCTCTGGACAACAGTCGCGCAGACGGGACTCGACAAGAAGATACGATCAATAGGATCGTCGCCGATTTTGAAAGATCGACCAATCAGCTAAAAGACAATTTTTCATCACGCGACTCGACAACCAGTGATGTTGACGATGTGTTGAGCCGTGCGGCCGTGGTAAATAATTTTATGCGAACGAATCGCATTTCGACCGCGGCGACGCGCACCTGGAATCTGATCCGGACAGACCTTAATACGCTTGCCCGGTACTATCGCGTGACACCAAACTGGAACAGCAGCGTATATGTGCCTCCGACACCGACAACAACGGGTGTTTATTCTGCAAGTGATACACAGCTCCGCAGCCTGTTAACTTCGATTGAAAGCAGAACAAATACATTTAAGCGTCAGATCGAACGAAACCTGAATAACAGCGGCGTCGATGGAACCAATTACGAAGACAATATCAATTCGATGGTGTCCAATTTTGAAAACGCTACTGACCGGTTAAAAAATAATTTTAATTCACGGCGATCAACCTCGGCCGACGTTCAGGAAGTTCTGAATCGAGCTGTCGGCGTGAACCGCTTTGTCGAAAACAATCGGCTTTCGGTAACCGCTGAAAATTCATGGCGTGACATCCGGACGGATCTCAACACGCTGGCCGGATATTATCGTGTCAGCACAAACTGGAATACTACTGTCACGGGCGGACAAAATGTCTATTCGGGCAGCGATACGGACGTTCGCAATTTGTTGAACGCGATCGAGAGTCGGACAAATACCTTTAGACGACAGGTCGAACAAAACTTAAATTCAAACCGAACTATTAACGGCACGGATCGCGAGACGTGGATCAATAAAATGGTCATGGAATTTGAGGACGCGACCGATCGTTTGAAAAACAACTTTAACTCGCGCCGCTCAACTAGTACTGACGCTCAGGAAGTTTTGGATCGGGCTGTGGCGGTTAATCGGTTCATCGAAAATAACCGGCTGTCAACGGCTGCTGAAAATTCGTGGAGAGAGATCAAAACGGATCTCAACACTTTGGCCGGCTATTATCGAGTAAGCTCAAATTGGAATGCCCCGGTAACGCCGGGCGATCAGTACGGCACACCGTCGGGCAGCTTTGATAGTCGCTTAACCGGTACCTATAGGCTAAATCGCGGTCAGAGCGATAACGTGAAGGCCAAGGTCGAGGACGCTATCAAACATGCGAATTACGGCAACTATCAGCATGATCAGTTGCACCGCAATCTCGAACAGAGACTCGAATCACCTGAGACTCTTGCATTCGAAAAACGCGGCACGCAGGTAACTATGGCATCGGGCAATACACAGTCGGTCGTGTTAAGTGCCGACGGCAGACGCCAAACGGAAACGTCGCCGACCGGACGGCCTGTTACAACGAGTGTCACCGAGACCAACAGTGATCTGACGATCAACTACGAAGGCGATCGTATAAACGACTACTATGTCAGCTTTTCCCCGATGAGTAATGGCCAATTAAAGGTCACTCGCCGGGTGTACCTCGAGAATCAGAACTCGACCGTGACCGTAATGAGCGTTTATGACAAGATCAGCCAGACGGCTCAGTTCAATACAAACACGTATCCGAATAATAGCGGCGGAACCACACTGAACGGTTTTATTATTCCAAATAACACCAGTGTCGTAGCTACGCTTGATTCGGCGTTGTCGACCAAAACCGCAAAAGATGGCGATCGTTTTTCAATGACGGTAAATTCGCCGTCACAATACAACGGTGCGGTTATCGAAGGCCGCGTTGTCGGCGAACAGTCGGGCGTGGTCAGTGGTCGTGCAAACATGTCGCTGAGTTTTGACAGCATCCGCATGCGGGACGGCAGAATTTATAATTTCGCCGGTATCGTGGATCAGGTCCGCGACACTAACGGTGAGGTCATCAAGGTCAATAACGAAGGAACAATTCGTGACAACAGTCAGACCAACAAAACGATAACGCGAGCCGGTATTGGTGCCGTTCTTGGTGCGATCATCGGAGCGGTAGCCGGCGGCGGCAGCGGAGCAGCTATCGGAGCTGGCGTTGGTGCCGGTGCAGGAGCCGGAACTGTCATTCTACAGGGACGAGACAATCTTGAGCTTGAAAGCGGATCGCAATTTTCGATCACCGCGACGGCTCCGGCGAGTGTCGGTAACAGGTAACGTCCTAAGATTCTCCCATATGGGACTGATCTAAATTTTTCAATTTAGATATGGGCCGGTTGCATAACTGCGACCGGCATTTTTTTGTTTTGGAATCACTTTGAAACTGTGACGTCGTTCGCGGTGAGCGTGGCACCGATCGAACGTTGGAATTCGGAGATAGCCTTGTTGAGATCCGTCCGGGCCTGTAGTTCGCGACCGCGGGCCGCGGTCAATTCGGTCTGGCGTTGCAGAACCAAATAGAAAGTTGTCGTCCCGCTCCGGAATTGACGCTGCTCGCTGGCATAAAGTTCCTCAGCCGCGGTTCTCGCATCCGCTGCCGAGGCAAGTCTCGATTCGGCAGACCGAAGAGCCTGGAGGGCGTTTCGCACCTCGGCATCGATAATCTGCTCTATCTGAGCCCGATTATTCGCGATTCGATCGCCCTCGACAAGCGAGCGTCCAAGATTGGCCTTTGCCGTCCGGTTTCCCCATGGGAGCGAGATCTGAACACCCGCTCGATAGGTTGGGTAGTCCTGCTGAAAAAGATTTGCGAGCGACCCAAAATATCCGCCCTGCAAATTCTCGGGGACCGATGCACCGCCGCTTGAGTTTAGATTTGGCGTGCCAGCCAGGCCAGACGAAGTGTACGAACCGACAAGGTCGATCTGGGGTTTTGTCTGGTTTCGAAAATATTTCTGATCGATCTGATTGATCTCGGCCGTCGTCTCAAGTTGAGTGATCTCGGGCCGGTTCCGGAGCGCTTCGGTCACCGCGACCAACAGGCCGACCTGTGGCACGTCTATTCCGACGGGCGTGACCGGCATCAATGGACGCGACCATTCGGCGGCGTTTCGGTCGGGCAACAATAGAGTTTTTAATGTGTTTTCAAAACGTGTAACGCTCTCTTGAGCGAGAAAGATTGATTGTTCGAATGTCGAGATCTGAGCGTTGGCGGCGACGAGTTCGATCGGCGCCAAAACGCCGCTGTCCACCAGTCGCTTATTACTTTCGAGCTGCTCCCGAGCCTGCTTCAACGTCTCGGTCTGAACCTGCTGATTTCTCAGAGCGAACGCCAGATCCCAATACGCCTGCTCGACATTTGAGATCACATCGATCGCCCGCAGCCGAAGCTGGGTGTCAGATATATCCACATTTTTTTTAGCGATCTCAATCGATCGGCGGTTATTGTCGATGCTGCGGTTTCGCCAAAGCGGCTGCGTAAATGTAGCAATGAGAGACGTTGGAAATTGCGGGTTTAGCGTCGCGTTGCGATTTGTCGTGTTTGTCCGGGCCGAATTGAATATTACGTCATACGCGCCGCCAAACCGCGGAGCAAAACCAGAAACGCCAAAATTGTTAAAGAATTGCCGCTGGGTCACCGATCCGTTGACAGCTCCGCCGATAGTCGAAGCGGTCGGAGTGGCGCGGCTCTCATAAAACGACTGCGAATTTATCAGCGGGTCATATATGCCCTGAACTCCGCGAAGCGCGTAATCAGATATCGTTGCGGTGTTACGCGACGCGTCAATATCGTTGTTGTTTCTGAGAGCCATTTCGATCGCCTGTTCCATAGTCAGCGACAAATGGTTGTCGGCATCGACACCGATCCGTTCGAGACTCGGCATCGGTCGGATTGGAACCGCAAAACTGGGCTGAACCGGCGGAGCGTCACCGCTATCAACGGCCGGAGTCGCCTGTGGCGTCTGGGCCGAGACAAGCGATAACAGCGACAAAATAAAAACGGCACACGAAATCAGTCGCGCCGCTCGATTGAGCATTGTAAATACTGCAAAATTAATCATTTAAAACTATCGCTTCCTACTCGGCCGCGTCATCGACCTGGCGAACCGCCGATTTTGGCCCGCGAAACGAGGAAAAAACACCACGGACGCCATCGGCCGCTGAACGCCACACCGTCGATTCCTTGGCATCGTCAAACAGTGAATAAAATACCGGCACCGCCAGCAATGTCAGCAGCAGACACATCGACTGGCCGCCGACAACCAAAACACCGATCGACCGGTTGGTTGCCGCACCGGCACCGCTGCCGACGACCAGCGGTATCATACCCGCGACCAATGCGATGGTCGTCATCAGGATCGGCCGCAGGCGGTCGCGATTTGCCTGGATGATTGCGTCATAGCGATTCAAACCGCGCGAGCGAAGCGTATTTGTGTGATCTATCTGGAGAATGGCATTTTTCTTGACGATCCCAAACAACAGCAAAATACCAAGAGCCGAAAATATATTGAGTGTTTGGCCCGCCATTGCTGTCGACAAAAGAGCAAACGGCACAGCCAGCGGTAGTGTAAGAAGTATCGTAACGGGATGAATAAACGATTCGAACTGCGCGGCTAAGATCAGATACATAAACACAAACGACAACAGGAATGCGTACATAAACGACTCATAGGCCTTTTGCAGTTCCTTGGACTGGCCCGTGACGCCGGTCAGGTACTCGGCCGGCATGTTCAACTCTGCGGCGTATCGCTGAAGGTTTGCGACGGCGTCGGCCTCGGAAGTATTCGGCGGCAATCCGGCCGACACGGTTACTTGCCGCTGGCGGTTCAGACGATTTACCGACGACGGAGCAACGCCTTCTTCGAGCTTGACGACCCGTTCGAGATCGACGACACCACCGCTGGACGAAGCGACGGTGAAATATTTAAAATTATTTCGGTCCCGCCGGAATTCTTCTTGAGCCCGAATGACGACGTCGTATTGTTTTGAGCCTTCGTTAAAGGCCGAAACGATCTGACCGGCAGACAAAATATTCAAGGCCTGGGCCACATCGCCCGCCTTGACGCCGAGGTCCGCCGCCCGCGTGCGATCGATCACAACCCGGATCTCGGGCGTACCGACCTCGATAGACGTGTCCGGATCGCGATACAGCGGATCTTGTTTCATTTTTTCGACGATCGCGGTCGAATATTCCTTTAGCTTTTCCATATCAGGCCCGGCGATATAAAACCCGACGCCCGATCCGCCGCGGCCGAGTCCAATGCTGCCGCCGATCGACGACGAGGCCGACACCGTAACCTGATAATCTTTAGACGAGTACTTTTTAGCGATCTGTCGCGTCTGGTTTATCAGGGCAGATTGCGGGTGTGCACGTTCTTTTACAGGGGCGAGCGAGACATTGATAAATCCGTTATTAGGCCCCGAACCGCGACCGAATCCCGCCAGGACAAGCGTATTGCGAACACCCGGAACCTCGGCCCGAATATCGCGGGCGATTCGATCCAGGATAGACTGCGTTGCTGAAAGCGATGTGCCCTGCGGTGCCCGGATGTTGACCTGAAATAAAGATTCGTCCTCGTCCGGCAGAAAGGCCATTCCAACAAATTTATAAAGCGGCACGATCGACGCCACGGTCAAAATGCAGAGCAAAACCACCGCCCAGCGAAACCGCATCGCCAAACGCAGCAGCCAGGTGTACGCACCATCGACCTTGGTGTAAAACCAGCCGGAT
>JBGTCS010000327.1:0-4297 GCA_041748715.1 Pyrinomonadaceae bacterium
GTGTGAATGCGAACCGTGATGCCTTGTTCCTCGGCGATTTCGGCAATCGCTTGGATTTTTTCGTAAAAGGTTTTGATCGGCAGACAGATGATCACTTCGTCGATCACATTCCGGGCTAATATATTTGGTATTTGCGACAAATTGCCGATCATGTCGGCTCCGTCGAGGTCATCTACAAATCCAAGGAATTTATAACCAATACCCGGATTTTCGTTGATCAGTTTGACTATTTTTCGACCGCGGGGCCCGGCGCCGATAACGATGACGGTCCTCAAATTGCGGCCATGAAGCCGAAACTGTCTGAGCAGACCGCGTTTGAACAGCCGAAGAGCAAACAGCATCACAAACGATGCCGCCGCAAACATCAAGAGAAATCTTTTTGGAAAGATCGACCACTCGGTCACGAGTATCTGAGTTGCCAGGATCAGGGTTGAAAAAATTACCGCGCGAAGGACGTCGGTAAATTCGTCCTGCCAACTTGCAAGCCGTTTCGAACGATAGAGCCAGAACGAGGACAGAGTGAAAACCCAGCTCCCGATCACACCCGCAAAAAATATGACACTGTCCATCGAAGGTGCCGTGACCGCCAGAACGACGTAATCCATCCCGATCGGGCCGCCGTAATAGAACGCCAGCAAGAGTGCAAGGCTCAGCGCCGTCAGGTCCAAAACCCGATAAATCATTACCAACGAGGCTCTTAATCTTTCTTTCATTATTTTGCTGATCGGGCCGACGCTTTTGGTTTGACAACTAGGGGCATCAGGGGACGCCGCTGAAGGCCAACATTCTTTTCTGGCTGCTCCGAAAAGTGAAACTGCGGGATCGATGCCAAAACCGGCAGGTTAAAACGATCCTCGATCTCATGTGCCGAACGGACGAGATCGTAATCCGGCCCCGCATCGGTTAATTTGCCGTACATCAGAGCACCGGCGAATGACGCCATCGCGCCGACGGCTACCAAAACCATTAAGTTTAAAATCGGTTTGGGATTTTTTTGTTCTCCATCGGTCCGCGGCGGATCGACAACGGCAAAGTTCATCACCTGCTCCTTGTTGAGCACCTGCCCGATCTCGTTCTCGCGGGCCTTTTTTTGATAGAGCAAAAATGCTTCTTCGTTGATCCCGCGTTTTCGTTCCAGACCCGTCCGTTCGATACTTTTAATATTTAGAAATCCGACATCGCTCAATAATTTTGCGGCCTGGGCCGAAAGGGTTTTTTCGCGATCCTTGAGCGTTGCGAGGCTTGTTTGGGCGTCTGAAAGTTCGCTTTCGAGCCGGCGGCGAAGGTCATTCAACGCGTACGAACGTTCCTGCGGCGGATTTGCGGTCTCGGCGGCCAGCGATTTGTTGAGTTGGTCGATCCGCTCTTGATTTTCGCGGACAAATCGGCTGTTCGGCTGGTATTTTTGTAAAAGCTGGGTTCGATCCTGTTCGAGATGGATCAACTCTTCCTTGATCTTATCGAGGGCCGGGACATATTTTGAAACAAATCCGGTTTGTATCTGTTTTGGCTCGGCTACGATCTTTTCTTTGAGAGAATCGATCTTTTTTACCGTCTCGCCGATCTCGGTGCGGGCCGCGTTTACCTGTGTCTGCGTGTCGGAGAGCTGTTTTTGGAGCAGTGCCTGCTGGGTCGAAATATCGGCCCCGACAACGCCGTTGGCGGTATCAAATGATTTGAGATTCTGTGTCGACTCATTCATCATCTGGTTAAATTTTTCGGTCTGCTCGTTAAAGACCAGACCGGCAGCCGGCTTTTCGTTTAACTGAACGTGCAGATCGATAAACTTTCGATAAATGGCGTCGAGAGTCGCTTTTGCTCGGAGCGGATCGGTGTCCGTGTACGAGATTTTTATGATACGAGACTTTCGGATCGGTACAACATCGAGGTGCGAAACGACGCGATTGACCGTTTTTTCGAGAGCAAAATTATAATCGTCGCTGCCCGAGTCGATTGCCGCGGCATCGGGCGGCGGTTCGGCCGAAAGGCCGTAGATGGCGTGTTTGGCCCGCGTTCTAAATCCGTGCAGCCAAGTATTCGGCTTTGGACGCTGGTTGTTGACCAGATCGAGTTCCTTGGCGACGCTGGTCAGAACGTCGAGGCTCTTAAAAAGCTCGAGTTCCGAATTAAATTCCTCGTCGCTGATCGCACTCGGCGTGATATCGACCGATTTGTCCGACGAAGTTACCTGCGGATCAATTCGACCTCGCGAAACCAAAAGGCTCATCGTCGCTTCGTATTTGGGCGTGATCATAACCGTCGCGAACATTCCTGTCACCACGACGAGTAAAAAGATCGACAGCATCAGCAGTTTGTGGTTGAAGAGCCGCCGCCGCGGTGCCGCCGAAACTTGTTTCGAATTGTTTTGACTGAGTAACTTCATCTCTGTGATTGCCCTTTATAAAACCCGTTTCAAATCAAAAAATGCGGCGCGGCAGCAATCCGCGAAATGCCTCAATAGCTTTGTTTATCTGCGATATTTTTGAGTCCGGCACAAACACGTAGTCGCCGTCCAGCAGGATCAGATCCTTTTCGTTACCTTTTTGGCTGAGCACGTCAAGCACATTTTCTGTTTGAATTTCCCAGTCGCCCTGGCCGTTAGGTCGGGCGTGGATAACCATCGTTCGCTTGGCGTCGCGGGTAAAACCACCGGCCAAAAAGACGGCCTGCAGGACCGTGCGAGCTTCGCGCAGCTCGTAACGTCCGGGTTTGTTGATCTGTCCGCCGACATAGATCCTCGGCACAACAAAATCCAGAATCGAGACGGTAATCATCGGATCAAGGAGAATTTCGCTGTATTCGCGCTCAAGTTCCTTTTTGAGCTCGGCCACGGTCCGGCCGCCGGCCTGTAACTCGTTGATAATCTGCGGATTGATAAAACCATCCGGGCGAACGGCCATCGACGGTTCATTCAGCTCGGGATTTGAAAAAAACTTGATGCTGATCTTGTCGCCCGGCTGAATACGGTACATCGTCCCGGCTGACGATAAGCCCGGATCGCTGGCCTGCGCATAGCAAGCGAACGGCAGTGAAATCAGACAGAGCGCTAGCAGGACCAGGATCTTTGATAAATCAAAACGCATATGGTTATTAAATAAATCTTCGTTGAGTTACTAGAGACCCAATCGCCTCCGGCTTCCAGCGATTTGCTAATTCGCGTTGATATTCCGCTGCGCCCATCCTATGCCGCCCCGCGAGCCCAAACGCAAATCAACGGTTTAAACGAAAGACTAAAAGGAATGTATGGCCCCGATTGGGATAACCGAAAACCGGTTTAAAGGGTCCGAAAACAGCGAAGCGGCCGCGTAATTTCTCTTGAATCAAACAAATAAAAAGAGCGAGAGGATTTTTCACCTCCCGCTCTTTTTAATTGTCTTGGTTAATTAACTACTGTTTTTTTACGCTTTTAAGGAACGCCGTCACCGCTGCTCCGTGTTTTTCCATGCTGGATTTTTCCGCATAGATATTTACGAGGATCGGTTTTTTCGGGGTGTTGATGATCGTCAAATCCCAAACCACGTCCTCGCCTTCATTCTTGGCGGTCCCGCTCATCGATGTGCCTTCCATGCCATCGACATCAACCTTTGAACCCTTATCTTCCACCTTTACATTATCCAGGTACGAATCGATCTCGTCTACAGCGTCGCCAACGATCTTAGAATAGTCGCCGTCTTTAGGAACGGTAAATCGAATGTCGACGCCTTCGTCTTCGGTTTGGACAACCGTGTCTTCGCCGTCTTTGCTGAATTTAAACCCAGCCGGGACAGTCATTACGAGCCCGGCCTCGTCTATTTTTATCACCGTCCCGTCGGTAGCCGGCGCGGGAGTGTTGACCGCCACGTTGGTATTGACGGCAACCGCGTTCGCCGGTTTAGCCGCTATGTTTGTTGTATTGGCGGCAGGTGCACCGCAGCCAGCAAGTCCAAGCGAAAGAGCCGACAGGCTCATCGCTAAAATGATGTTTCTATTCATTAATATGTATCCAATCCTCGATTTGTGATTTGTTAATTCATCAGCGTGATCTTTATTTCGCCGCAAATGAACTGCCGATATTAACATCAACTTTTGTAAATGCAAGCCACAAAATGAAAACTCCGAATGTCTGGGTTATGAAGTGCAGAAAGGATAGAAAAAAGTTCGTTGATTTTTAAGAATCGTTAATAATATAATCATCGGCGAAACAACTATTTAAATATAAAAGACCGGATCAATCTCCTATTGGGTTTCGGTAAGAAAAAATATGATATCTCTCGTACGGTTTCGTGTGGTTGGAATATGTGTATTTTTGATTTGTGCA
>JBGTCS010000328.1:0-5675 GCA_041748715.1 Pyrinomonadaceae bacterium
GGTGATCGACGACGAAGGCGACATTGCTGGGATCGTGACGGTTGACGACGCTATGGAGATCTTGCTGCCAAAGAACCTACAGCGCCGGCTGCCGCGCCTGTTTGGCTGATTCTTTTGCTGAACGAAGTGCAAACTGCGGCCTATGTTCCAGTATAGGTAGACAATCTGTAGTAAAATCCCACGAAACTTGTATGTTGGCTTGATAAATAGGGTCAAACTGGGGCATAATTCGCTCCGTCCGTTCTACAATATATCTAATTCAAAGGAGCTCTGCCCGTGCAAATTTTGCGTCTGTCATTTCTCGGAGTCTGTCTGTCCGTTCTTACAATTTCTAGTGTTTTTGCTCAAAACCCGGCGCGGCCTGAGACGCCGCCGGCGGTATCGACGCCAACGCCTGCGGGCGATTCGACACGGTCGACGACCATTCCTATATCTCCGACCCCGACCCCGACTCCGACTCCAACGTCGACGCCAGATCCGATGGGTTCCGGGGTCTTTTCGGGGATGCGGTTTCGCTCGATCGGCCCGGCCGTTACATCGGGACGAGTAATAGCCTTTGCCGTCGATCCAAACGACCGGACGAAATATTACGTTGCCGTCGCCTCAGGCGGAGTTTGGAAAACGGTCAACAGCGGCACCACATGGACGCCCGTCTTTGACGGCGAAGGTGCATTCTCGATCGGAGCGATCGCACTCGACCCGAAAAATCCGGCGACAGTTTGGGTTGGGACCGGCGAACGGAACAGCCAACGCAGCGTCGGATACGGGGATGGCGTTTATCGTTCGGATGACGGCGGAAAAAGCTGGAGAAATGTCGGTCTAAAAACTTCGGAACACATTGGACGGATCGCGATCGATCCACGCGACAGCAACGTGGTTTTTGTCGCTGCACAAGGGCCGCTTTGGTCGGCGGGCGGTGACAGGGGATTATATAAAACAACCGACGGAGGCAAAACCTGGAAGCAGGTAATTACGATCAGCGAAAATACCGGCGTGACGGATGTTGTGATCGATCCGGCCAATCCGGACATGATGTATGCCGCCTCGTGGCAGCGTCGCCGGCATTTTTACACTCTGATCAATGGCGGCCCCGAGAGCGCGGTCTACAAATCGACGGATGGTGGCAATACGTGGGCACGCGTTCGATCAGGGTTACCTCCGGGCGACCTCGGAAGGATCGGGCTGTCGATCTCGCCCGCCGATACGAACGTTGTCTATGCGACGGTCGAAGCAAGTGGAGTGCTTAGCGGGATCTTTCGCTCATCGGATCGCGGAGCAACCTGGGAACGGACCAGTTCGAGCATTGCGCAGGGAATGTACTATGGGCAGATTATTGCCGATCCAAAAAACGTCGACCGGGTTTATATTCCAAACGTGGTGTTCCAGGTCTCGGATGACGGCGGACGAACGCAGCGGGCATTGGGTGAACGGCTCAAGCACGTCGACAATCACGCCATCTGGGTTGATCCGAGCAACACCGATTATTTACTCGTAGGTTGTGATGGCGGTGTTTACGAAAGTTTTGACCGTGGATCCAATTGGCATTTCAAATCTAACCTTCCGGTAGCTCAATTTTACGACGTCACGGTCGATACCGACTTGCCTTTTTACAATGTCTACGGAGGAACGCAAGACAATAACTCGCTCGGCGGCCCGGCGCGAACGCGAAATACCTCAGGGATCTTAAATTCGGATTGGTTTGCGACAAACGGCGGCGACGGGTTTAGGTCTCAGGTCGATCCGCTCGATCCCAATACAATTTACGCCGAAAGCCAAAATGGAGGCTTGGTCCGCTTTGATAAGCGGACTGGGGAACGGGTCGGCATCGTTCCGATGGAAGGGAAAGACATCGAATCCCAGCGTTACAACTGGGATGCTCCGTTTATCATCAGCCCGCATTCCAATACTCGGCTATATTTTGCCGGGCATAAACTCTACAAAACTGACAACCGCGGCGATGATTGGAAAGTGATAAGCGGCGATCTGTCGCGCGGGATCGACCGCAACACTTTACCCGTGATGGGCAAGATCTGGGGGCCGGACGCGATTGCCAAGCACCAATCTACAGCTCTCTGGGGAAATGCGTCGGCAATTTCAGAATCGCCGAAAAAAGAGGGCCTGATCTATATCGGTACCGATGACGGCATGATCCAGATCACCGAAAACGACGGCAAAAGCTGGCGCAAGGTCGACAAGATCGACGGCATTCCTGAGTTGAGTTATGTTCATCGGATAATGGCGTCGCAGCACGATGCCAATACCGTTTTCGCGATCTTTAATAATCATCAGAACGGCGATTTTAAACCATATCTGGTAAAAAGCACGGATACCGGAAAAACCTGGACCTCGATAACCGGAAAGCTGCCTGAACGCGGTTCGCTGTACGCTTTCGCCGAGGATCACGTGAATCCAAACTTGTTGTTTGTCGGTACCGAATTCGGTTTTTTCTTTTCCGTGGACGGCGGAGGAAAATGGACCCAGATGAAGGGCGGATTGCCGACGATCGCAGTGCGCGACATCGCGATACAAAAAACCGAAAATGATCTTGTCCTGGCGACGTTTGGCCGCGGGATCTACGTCTTGGACGATTATTCGGCTCTGCGTCAGATTCGCCGAGAGGCCATGGATCAGGCGTCGATACTTTTTCCGGTAAAAGATGCCCTGATGTATGTTCGCTCTTCCGCGTCGCTTTCCGGTTCACAAGGGGCGTCATTTTTTACAGCTCCCAATCCCCCATACGGAGCGACAATTCCTTACTACATAAAAGAAGCAGCTAAAACACAAAAGCAGAAACGACAGGAAGCCGAACGAGAAGCGGAAAGAAAGAAACAAGCATTTCGTTATCCGTCGATCGAGGAGCTTAGAGCGGAAAGTGAGGAAGTTCCTCCTGCGGTTATATTGACGATCACGGATTCCGAAGGCCAGATCGTGCGCCGGATCAACGGACCGGCCGGAGCGGGCGTCCAACGGGTTGTTTGGGATCTGCGTTACATTTCTCCATCGATCTCTGCAAATCAGCCGGGCGGTCCGGGTGGTGGTGGTCCGCCTCCCGAGGGCGGCGGTGGCGGTGGTTTTGGAGGCGGACAGTTGGTAATGCCGGGTAAATACACTGTCACGATGGCGTCGCGTGTCAATGGCGTGGTGACACCGTTGCCGGGTTCGCAAAGCTTTAACGTTAACGTCGAGGGCAAAGAGCGGATGACTGACGCCGAGCGTAAACTGTTGGCGGAATTCCAGCGAAAGGTTTCGACGCTGCAGCGGTCCGTCGGCGGTGCCGTTGAGGTTGCGGGCGGCGCCAAGACGCGGATTGGACTGCTCAAACGTGCGGCTCAGGAAGCTCCGGTCGACAATAAAAAGCTGATCGATCAATCAGAGGCTTTTGATAACGAGATCAACTATTTGATCAATCAACTTCGCGGCGGACGCGCAAATTCCGAAATACCGCCGCCATCGATCAGCCAGCGAGTCGGCAATATCGCCGGTTCGATCAGGCTCGCGACCATTAAACCGACTCAGACTCAGATGTCTAATTACGAACTGTCAATGTCGGAATTTGCACCTGTTCTTGCAAGATTGCGAAAATTAGTGGAGGTCGATTTGCCAAGGTTTGAAAAGTTACTCGAAGAATCGGGAGCACCGCTGACGCCAGGCCGGCTGCCGCAATAGCCGGGCCTCTGTCAAAGCGCTAGAAAAGGATTCGCGTGGGTGGGATAGATTCGCCTCACCCGCGCGGATTACTCTGTTCATCACCGGCATTGTCCGACCGCAATATTTTGTCAGTGTTCCGCGTCCATAGCTTGAGCTTTATACAATTGGATTTAAACATTTAAGCCAAAAAGCCGCATTCGTGCATCTTAAGGTCATGTAGTTGGCCGTAAGCCTGAAACTAATCGTCAATTTAGTGCGTAGCAGATATTGATCGTTATGTATTTTAGGGACGGATTGATAAAATCATTTAATCAAAAAATGTGCAACATTGGAGGAAACTTGAAATGAAAAAAGCGATATTACTGTTTACGTTGCTGTTGAGTATAGCTATCGTGTCTAATGCTCAGGGCATCGAGATCGGATCCACGATGGAAAATTTCTCGCTGACGGATCTGAATGGAAAAAAGCAGAGCCTAAACGACCTAAAGGGCAAGAATGGTTCCGTGGTTGTCTTCCTCTCGGCCCAGTGTCCGGTGGTAAAGGGTTACAACTCCCGAATTAACGAGGTTGCCGCCGATTACGCGGCAAAGGGCATTAATTTTATCGGCATAAACTCGAATGCCACCGAATCGCTCGACTGGGTCAAGTCCGATGCCGCCGAAGTTGGTTATAAATTTACGGTACTGATTGACAAGGACAATAAACTCGCCGACAAACTCGATGCCACTGTTACGCCTGAGGTATATTACCTCGATGCGAAAAACACGCTGCTTTATCATGGAGCGATAGATAACGATCGTTCGGGCAAATCGATCACCGATCAATATCTGCGAACTGCGTTTGACGCCTCGCTGGCGGGAAAAAAGATCGAGCGTACCAGAGCAAAGGCCTTTGGCTGTACGATCAAAAAAGCAAAAGCTGAATAATTGAGGTAGATACGAATGTTATCAAATGTTTTGGCGAAAGCGGTGATGTGCGCCGTTTTCTCCATTTTATTACTCGGCGTCAGCTACGGGCAGGCGGCAAAACCCGCAAACAAGAATGTTTCACCGGCCGGGCCAAAGGTTACGAAGATCGACATCAACGGGCTCAAAGCTCTTTTGGTGCCGCGGGGCAAGCCACTGCTCATTAATTTTTGGGCGACATGGTGCGACCCGTGTCGTGACGAGTTTCCCGATCTAGTGAAGCTCGACGCGGCCTACCGCGGCAAGATCGATTTTATTACGGTCTCGCTCGACGATCTCGAGGACATCAACACACTCGTTCCCAAATTCCTCAACTCGGTAAAGGCCGAAATGCCGGCGTACTTGCTCAAAACCTCTGACGAAAGTGCCGCCATCATGTTGGTGACAAAGGACTGGAGCGGCAACCTGCCGATGACGGTTCTCTTCAACGCCGAGGGCGTGAAGGCCTACGCCCGAAATGGCAAAGTTCGCTACGACGATATGACGGTGGAGATCAATAAGGTTTTGGGTCTTTCGGTTCGGTAGGTTTTATCGACGCTGCCGGCACGCGAATTAAATAATTATTACTATTTTCGACTAAGAGTTTTTGCCTTCGGATTTGATAAACATTTCCGAAACGCATAAACTCTTTTGTTTATTTCAGTTGTCTTTTTCACGCCTTATTGATCCATGACAAGTATTACCGCAGAAATTGTAGAACAGCACGGCCTTAAACCTGACGAATACCAAAAGATCGTAGACTTGATGGGACGCGAGCCGAATATGACCGAGCTCGGCGTTTTTAGCGTGATGTGGTCCGAACATTGTTCGTACAAATCGTCGCGCGTCCATCTCAAACGTCTTCCGGTCACCGGCCCGCGAGTCATCGTTCCGCCGGGTGAGAATGCCGGAGTTGTTGATATCGGCGACGATTGGTGCGTTGCATTTAAGGTCGAGTCGCACAATCATCCGAGCTTTATCGAGCCGTTTCAGGGTGCAGCAACCGGTGTCGGCGGTATTTTACGCGATGTTTTTACGATGGGAGCACGGCCCATCGCGGCGATGAATTCGCTCCGCTTTGGT
>JBGTCS010000329.1:0-7157 GCA_041748715.1 Pyrinomonadaceae bacterium
AAGCTGGCGTCGATATCCGGGAGCAAAAGCTTGACGATCTTGCTGATAATTTTTCCCGTGGATTTTATACTTTTAACGGAACATGCAACGGCGTTTCGTACCGCGATCCGACGACGGCCACTCCGACCGTTCCGTCGGGAAATCTTTCCGGATTCCTTGCTCTGATAAATGGCTGCGTAACCACATTCCAAAAGGGATACGGGCCGTTCTTTCTGGAAAATCGGATTGGCGAGAGCAACATTTACGTGGAAGATAACTGGAAGGCGACCTCAAATCTGACATTAAATCTTGGCGTGCGTTACGAATTCGTCAAAGCTCCGAACGAAGCAAAAGATCTTATCAATTACGGGTTCAAAAATGACACGGACAACTGGGAGCCGCGTTTAGGTTTTGCATACAGCCCCAATTTTGAAAGCGGCGCTTTGGGACGGATATTTGGAAGTGGCGGGAAGAGTTCGATCCGTGGGGGTTATGGCTTGTATCACGGGCGTCTTTTCCAATCGGTTTTCTCGCAATCGGGTGCGACGGTAAGGTTTAATCCACCTAACGCCTTTTTCTATAATCAGACGGGCGTAACGACAAGCATCTTTACACCAACTAGGCTTACGGATCCGACCAACGGATTTGTTTTTGTTCCGGGACCCCAGACAACAAGGCACGCCATTACGATTATCGATCCCGATCTGGAAATGCCGTACACGCAGCAATGGAATTTCACATTCGAGCGAAAACTACCGTGGGCCACGTCGCTTAGGGCCAGTTATACGGGCAACCGGGGAATTGGGCTCGTCAAGTTGGGACTGAACAATCTTCCGGTCCACGACCCTGTCAACGGTGTGCTCGTCGCGGATCATCCGAATAATGCCGCCGCACAGCGCGGTCAGGTAATCCGTCCGGCCGCCGACGTCTTTTGTGCGGGCACGACGGCGGCGACCGTTTCGACGGCCTGTCCCAATGTTATACCTATCGGAACATTGGAATATAGCCGTCTCGTACCGCGAATCAACGAACGCAGACCGGATCCGCGCTTTTCGACAAATATTATTGTCAATAACGGCGCCTGGAGCTATTACAACGGGCTTCAGATGGAGCTGATCAAACAACTTAGCAACGGCCTGAATTTCTCGGCGGCTTATACCTGGAGCAAGTCCATCGATACAAATTCGGATGCGACTTCCCTCGGGGCGGGCGACAGTAATCAAAACGGGAACGACGCAAAAATATCGCGCGCATATTCGAGATTTCACACCCCTCACCGATTTACGTTTTTCGGGACCTACCGATTGCCGTTCTTTCTCAAGGACACTGGCCTAAAAGGGAAATTGCTTGGCGGTTGGCAAATGTCGGCGGTTTACAAATTGATTCATGGCACGCCGTTTACGGTAACCGGTACGGGTATCGACCTAAATCTGGACGGCTTTGCCGAAACACGACCCTATCTGGTGGATCCTTCGGTTCTCGGACGAAGCATTTCCAACCCGCAAACATCGCAGCAACTTTTGCCCGCCAGCGCTTTTCGATCGCCAACTTCGGTGGCGGATTTCAATTGCTGCATTCTCGGTCGCAATACATTCTTTTTGGACGGAGTGAACGAGGTCGACTTGGCATTTTCAAAAATATTTAGAATGCCGTGGGAAGGCCATAGTTTCATGGTCCGAGCCGATATGTTTAATGCTTTTAACCACTTTCAGTGGGGGTTTCCGAACACTACCTACACCAGTTCGTCGTTTGGGATTTTAAGCACTGGGGCGTTACGATATTCTCCGCGAAACATTCAGGTGTCGTTAAAGTATAATTTCTAGTTCCCAGCTACAGCCATGAGATCGCGCCGACCAATTTTGGGCGGCGCGGTTTTGTTTGTTTTTGCAAGAATACGTGCTGTTTTGAGGTCGTTTAGAAAGGCAAAAAAAGATTTCGAAAAGTGCGTTAAATTGGGCACCATATTTGCTATAACTTTGATGGTTTTAAGTAATCATAGTATTAGGTTTCATATTTTCGTAACAACTCGTTTTTTATCAACAGTTTCGCAAGATTTGTTGTAGTTCTAATCTTGCAGTGATAACGAAAATTTGAATAAAAATCCATATACCTAAAATATTTTTATGTTTTATTGTTCGATTGTAATGAAAATTCACGGAAAAGGATAATATTAACTTTCCTTTACAAAACTCTACAAACGGTTATAAACTATTTCAGACATCACTTTTTTGAATAAATAATCACAAATGCATCAGCGATTCTGCTCGGAATGTCGTAATAGTTGTATTTCATTCGATAACAATTGGTTAGGTAGAATCGCAACAACCTAAAAATTTCTTATGGGAACGGTTTTGCCCTTGGGCGGGAAACCGAAGGGAGAAGGAGAATATGATCAATAAATTAGTGCTTTTGCTTTTGACGATTGGTTTAGTGGGGGCGTGCTTGAATGACGCAGCGTTTGCTCAAGGTACGACCACACGTTTTACGGGATCGGTGACCGATTCGTCGGGTGCGGCGGTTCCTGGTGCGCTGGTCACGCTGGCAGACGAGAAACGAGGAATTTCCCTCACGGCAACGACCGGAGATAGCGGCAATTATAATTTTGACTTGATCCAGGCCGGGGTCTACACCATAGCAGTCGAAAAGGCCGGTTTCAAAAAATTTGTATCACGCAATAACGCTGTTTACGTCAATCTCCCGGCGACACTGAGCGTTGTTATGGAGATCGGTGATGTTTCGGCCGTTGTGACGGTCGAGAATTCGGTAGAACAAGTTCAGACGAGTACGTCGGGCAACATCGGAACGACGATCGAGCAAAAGGCGGTTGAGAGCCTGCCGATCGTCGGACTTCGCGGGCGTAATCCTTTGGACCTGGTAGATTTTCAGCCGGGTGTCACCGTTGGTTCAAATACCGGTGGCGGAGTTCATGTCAACGGATCACGTGACCGTTCGTTCAACTTCACCCTCGACGGTATCGATATTAACGAATCGAGCGCCGGCGGTTCGAACTTTACACCGCTTCGACCAAATCCCGATTCAATTCAGGAATTTCAGGTTGTTACGGCCAATTTCACGGCCGAACTCGGACGCAGTACCGGAGCTCAGGTGACGTTTGTCACCCGCTCGGGCACCAACAATTACCACGGAAATCTGTTTGAGTATTATCAAACGCCCGGTGTTAACGCTAACGAATTTGAGAACAATCTACTTGGTATTCCCCGTCGAAAGTTCCTCCAGCACATCTATGGCGGCAGCTTTGGCGGACCGATTCTAAACCCGGGTTTTGGTGAGGGCACCGAGATTCTCCGCCCGCTCAGGGACCGTGCATTCTTTTTTGTAAATCTCCAGCTTTTACGAGCAAATGAGACCAGTTTGGTTCAGCGAACGGTTTACACACCCGCTGCCCGAAGTGGTATTTTCAGATATGTAGTGGGTGGACGTAACAACCCGGCAGGTACAACCGGAGCAGCCGTGGACAGCACCGGAACTCCATTGTTCCCCAACTGCAGCACCTCGGTTACCACCAATTGTATTGCGACGTACAACGTCGGTGCCAATCCATCCGGTATCGGTGTCGATCCGAGATTGTCGTCGGTAATTAATTCGATGCCGACGCCGAACGATTTCGGTTCTGGTGATGGTTTGAATATTGCCGGGTTCAACTTCCTGGCCCCGCAACAAGAAAAGCAGTTTGATTTTGTGACGCGACTCGATTTCAAATTGACTCAGTCGAGCGCGATCTATGTCCGCTACGCACAGGGCCGACAGCAATCGTTTGGCGATTCGGTCAATGGCGGCGGATCGGCCTTTCCCGGAACACCGATTCTGGTAGTGACGGATAGAAAGCCAAAAAATCTGGCGGTCAATCACACATTTTCGCCGTCAGGCAATACGAAGAACGAATTTATCTATGGTTATAGTGCCTTTTCGTTCGATTTTATCGCTCCGGAGACGGATCCTTTGTTCAACTTCACATTCAATTTGCCGACAACGCCGAATACGAATGTGCTCGGCAACATTCGGGCGTTAAGAACACACCAGTTTGTCGATAACTTTACATATGTTAAAAATTCTCATCTTTTCAAGATGGGAACCAATCTGCGTTTTGGACGACATACCGACAGTCGCTCGTCAGTCGCGAGTTCACAGATCGAAGGCATCATCAATTTTAGTGCATCGGTAAACAATAATTTTAACGCGTTTAACCTGCCAACAACTGGGATCAATGCTACGGATTTGACCCGGCTGCGAAGTCAGATCAACGACTTTTTGGGGCGTGTCGGTAATTATAGCCAGGCGTTTGTTTCAAACGCGGACGGGTCGGCATTTGAAGCTCCAGGTACGCGTTGGACCTTTCAGCACTTTTATCCGGAACTCGACCTTTATTTTCAGGATTCGTGGAGGGTCAGGCCAAATCTTTTGTTTGACCTAGGTGTTCGGTACGAAGCCCGACTCTCGCCCACCTCGAGCGGACTGCCGATCCTGGTGCCAAATCAAGTTGTTGCGTTTGACGGTAAGCCATCGAACACCATCCGCTGGGAGGAAGGAAAGCTCTTTAAGAACGATCTGAATAATTTTGGACCGTCGATCGGTGTTGCCTGGGATCCGTTCAAGAAAGGTAAGACGTCGATCAGAGCAAATTATCGACTTTCCTATGACCGGTTTAACTCGCAGGTAAATGGTGCTCAACTATTCCAAAGCGCCCCAGGTAACAATGTCGGGGCGGAGAATGTAACGTTTGGCCAGGGTGGCGGACTTCTTCGAAATGGACTGCCGGTTTTGACACCAACGAGTTCGCCAAATGTGCTGCGTCAGCCGGCACCGTTTAGCACAATTACTCAAACAGTATTCGACCCCCGAAGCCGGTATCCCGAGGTTCACTCGTGGTCGGTTAGCTTTCAGCAGGAATTGTTTGGCGGAAATGTCCTGGAGGTTAATTATATCGGCAAACGCGGCGAACATCTGTTCGGAGCGTACAACGCAAATCAAGCAGATATAAATGCTAAAGATTCGCGCTTCTCGTCCGATTCGTTTTTACAGGCGTTTAATTTCTTAAGGGCGAATCCTACTGCATCGCATCCGTTAATCAATGCGTTGTTCACAGGGAGTTCGACAAACACGGCAGGAACGACCACATTCAGATCGATCTCGACGGTTAATACGGCCTTGTCGACCGGAATTGCGGGCGGCGGTGTTGCCACCGCTGCGCTGGCAGCATCACAAAGAGTATGTCAGGCGGCGGACGTGACGGCTGGCCGCTGTACGGCGGTCGGGCAGCAATTGATCAATCAAACAATCGGTAATCCATTTTTCTTCCTGCCGTTCCCACAGTTTGGTACGGTTCGTGTTTTGGATACCGAACAGTATTCACGATATCGAGGGCTGCAGGTCATCTTAAAACGTCGCATCAGCAGCGGACTCGGATTTCAGGGAAGCTATACATGGTCGCTTTCGAAAGACAACGGATCGTTTGACCCGACGTTTACTGTGGTAGGTGGCAGCACCGGACAGTCGGGCAGCAGCGCCGCATTTGATATCAGAAATCGAGACTTAAATTTTGCTTGGTCAGATTTTGACCGACGACACGTATTTAACCTGCAATATGTGTGGGAAATGCCGTTTGGAAAAGGTCGTAAGTTTGCATCGGATATTCCGAGAGCACTTGATTGGCTGATTGGTGGTTGGCAGCTTTCGGGCCTGGCGAACTATTCCAGCGGACGTCCGTTCACGGTTTTTTCGGGCGTTTCAACTCTTAGCAATACGGTTACAACGCCGGCAAATTGTGCGGGCTGCTCGCGTAATCTGGGGAATCTCCAGGAAGAAAGCGGCACGAGCTATTTGTTTGGTGCCGCGGAACGTGCAAAATTTTCGCAGCCGGCACCGGGTGAGTTTAGCGATACGGGACGAAATTACTTTATAGGGTCGCCCGATTTTCGTACCGATGCATCGTTGTCCAAGAAGTTCAGATTTACCGAGAATACAAATTTCGAACTTCGTGTCGATGCCAAGAACGCTCTGAACCAGGTCAATTTCGGT
This sequence comes from Pyrinomonadaceae bacterium, assembly GCA_041748715.1. Lineage (GTDB taxonomy): Bacteria > Acidobacteriota > Blastocatellia > Pyrinomonadales > Pyrinomonadaceae > OLB17. Next base: position 6,016 of record JBGTCS010000329.1, read on the forward strand.
TTGCCGACAACGACCACGACATCGGGAACCTTCGGACGTATTCGCACTTCGATTGATAGTAGTGCGAGACGCATCCAGTTTTCGGGTAAATTTAACTTTTAGTCAGTGTTCCGCTTTTCATGCCCGTGGATGTTGTCCCAGCCGGACATCATCCACGGCTTTTTTTTGGAAAGACGTTTTATGTTTTGATAACGATCGTCTGCGATCAATGACCTGATTTGGTTAGAATGTTTTAGTATGGCGGAAAAAAGAATTATTAATGTCGGAGCAATTGTCGGAAGCGAAGGCGAAAGCCGGAATTGCATCGAGGTCGTGGATGGCCGAATCGTCCACATTTCTGAGAGATCCGCTTCGATCAGGGCGGAAAGCGATATCGACATCTCCAATCTGACTCTGTTCCCCGGATTTATCGACATTCACAATCATGGGGCCGTCGGTGTTGATGTAAACGAAGCGGATGCGGCGGGCTTAATAAAGGTCGCGGAGTTTCTCGCAAAAAACGGCGTAACCGCGTGGATGCCGACCCTTGTGCCCGATTCGGACGAGAACTATCGTCGTGCTATCGACGCGATCGACGAACTGATGTCTATCCAGATCGACAAACCGGTTGCTCAAGCTGTCGGCGTCCATTACGAGGGCGTATTTGCCAATGAGAAGATGTGCGGTGCACTGCGACCCGAGTATTTTAGGAGCGGGCAGTGGGCGCTTGGCAGTGGAGAATCGGAGATGCACAAGCCCGCGCGTGAGCAAGGGCGTAACGGGGAAGGAGTGGAGGGAAATGTCCAAACCTCGCTCGTAGGTGGGACTGACAGGACAGGAGTTGTTGGATTGCCGCGACTCAGAAAAGGGGTTCACATGACCACCCTAGCACCCGAGATCGAGGGAGGTATCGATGTCATCGAGGCTCTCGTGGCCGACGGTTGGGTGGTTTCGATCGGCCACACGAGGGCCGATGTCGGAACTTTAGATCGTGCGTATGCCGCCGGAGCACGGCACATGACCCATTTTTTTAATGCCATGACCGGAGTCCATCATCGCGATGTCGGAGTGGCCGGCTGGGGGCTCGCAAACGCGGGGGTGACGTTTGATATCATCGCCGACGGCATACACGTTCATCCGGAAATGCTGGATGTAGCCTGTCG
>JBGTCS010000330.1:0-4016 GCA_041748715.1 Pyrinomonadaceae bacterium
CTTTCAAGCTATGCAGAAGCCCGCACGTACCGGGGCCCCCGCCGGAGCATCTCCGAGCGGGGTGGCTAAGTAAGGGCGTAACATCGGGCGCTGAGACAAAAGCCTATGAAATAAAAACTTCATTCCCGACGCTCGAAAAAACCTTTTGGCTAAAGCTGATAAATCTGCGCGTCTCGCTCGACCCGCCCGAGGCGGCGATCACGGCTGTGACGGTCGTCTCGCATTTTACAAAACCGCGTCCAAATCAACGCGGGCTTTACGCCGCTTCGCGTCCCGAACCCGAAAGCCTTTTGTTGACCGCGAACAAACTAAAAAAGCTGGTCGGCTCAGAAAATGTCGGCACACCGGTTTTGGTCAACCAGCGTCTAGCCGAGGCCTTTGCTCTGGACGCTGATAAGCTGCCGGAAGTCAGAACCGGGAGCGGTAGCGACTGGATTCCTGCCTCCGCGAATGGCCGCGATCACGGAGTAATTGCCTTTATCTATTATCAACCGCCGGTGCGAGCCGAAGTTCTGGTTCGCGACAGCCGTCTCATTTTTATAAAAACGACTTTCTTCAGCGGCCATGTCAGAGAATACAGCGGCGTCTGGCGGGCAAACTCAAAATGGTGGGACAAGAGTTGGAAGACACAGGAATGGGATGTCGAGATCGAGAACCACGGCATTTATCGTCTGTGCAAGCTCGATAAAGATTGGTTTTTGGCGGGGGAATATGACTAAAATCTCCGGCGAATTAGCAAAATAGAGCGGAAAAAAAGATCAGCTTATTTAACATTTGAGTCGGATTCTAGTATGTGTTCTCATTTCGTTTTGCAACACGCAGAATCACAATCAAGAGAATTTGGTCATGAATCTCATAGATTATTCGATAATTCCCCGCCCGAATGCGATATAGGCCTTCTTCGTCGACTAGTTTTTTGTAGCCAAAAGGACGTGGGTTGTGAGCAAGTTTATCAATAGCTTTTTTGACCTTATCAAGTGTCTGACGATCAAGCGATCTCAACATCTTAAAGACAGACTTCTTGATCTCAATCTTGTATATCACACGTCAAGTTGGGCTTTAGCGTCTTCCCATGCGATCGATTCTTCATTTCTTGCATTTCGGGCAACACGAATATCGGAAAGATCCTCGGAGGTTAATTTTGAATGATCCAAACGAACGCCTGATGAATCGAGAAATTCAACAAGCTCAGATAAATTCTCTCGGTCGATCTGGTAATGACGTTTTAGACGATTCGGGGTTTCAATAACAATTTGTCCCATGACCGCAATTTTAACACAAAAGTTTTCTAAATCTTTCTAATGTTTTGCGAACTTCACACACGATCGGCTTTTAGCTTTCTCTCATCGGGTTCACAGCCTGAGAGTTTGATAAACCGCGCGGCCGATCTCGGAATTCCGGCGGTCGCTCTGCTTGACCGCGACACGGTCGCCGGTGCCGTGCGGTTTCATTTTGCGGCACGCGAAAAGGGTGTAAAACCGATCATCGGCTCTGAGATCACGATGGACGACGGCAGCCTTTTACCGCTTGTGCCTATAAACCTCAGCGGCTATCAAAACCTCAGCCGTCTGATCACGACGATAAAATTACGCAATAAAAAAGGCGAACATTTTGCCACGCGGCGGGATATCGAGGAACATTCCGCCGGCCTGCTTTGTTTTACCGGCGGAGCGGATGGTTTTATCCACAAAAGCATAAAAGACGGCCGCGGCCAGATCGACACGGCGTGGCTCAAATATGTGTTTGAGCGACGGCTCTATGTCGAGCTTCAGCGTCATCACCTGCGTAACGAAGAAGCTATAAATCAAACGCTTCTCGGCCTGGCCCACAAACTCCACCTCCCGTATTTTGCCAGTAACGGGGCGTATTACGCCGACCATTTGGATCGCGAACTTTTTGACGTGTTTACTTGTATAAAAAATCACACGACAATCTACGACGCCGGTAAACTGCTCTCTGAGAATAGCGAGCGATATCTAAAATCAAGCGCGCAGATGCAAGATCTTTTTGAAGAACTGCCCGAAGCGGTCGAGGTCACGGGCGAGATAGCTGCACGCGTTGATTTCTCGATGGACGAGCTGGCGTATTCGTTTCCGGATTACCCGGTTCCCGCCGGGCAGACAATGGACGCAGTGCTGCGGGCACGCGCCGAGGCGGGAGCAAGGGAAAGGTACCGCGACAAAAAGCAGGAGATAAAAGATCAGGTTCAGGGGCGGCTCGACAAAGAGTTTCGGATCATAAAAATGAAGCGACTGGCCGGATATTTTCTGGTGGTCGCCGACATTTCGGATTATTGTAAACACGAAAAGATGCTCTCGCAGGGACGGGGTTCGGCGGCAAATTCCGTGGTTTGTTACGCCCTCGGCATTACGGCCGTCGAACCGATCGAGAACAAACTTTTATTCGAACGGTTCCTGTCCGAAACCTACGAACAATATCCCGACATCGATATCGATCTGCCATCGGGCGACGACCGCGAAAAGGTGATCCAGTCGGTGTACAAACAATATGGCGAACGCGGTGCCGGGATGACGGCAAATGTCATTTCATACCGAGGCAAATCGGCCGTGCGCGAGGTTGGCAAGACATTCGGCTTTGACGCCGCGTCGCTCGGGCGGCTGTCAAAGCTGATCTCGCATTACGAAAAATTCAAAGGCGAAGAACTTAACCAGCGTCTAAAAGAAGAAGGATTTGATCCCGCGGATGACATTCGTTTTAGAAAATTTGGCGAGCTGTATAACCGGATCCTGGATTTTCCGCGTCATCTCGGACAGCATTCAGGCGGCATGGTCATCTCACTCGGACGCCTCGACGGCATCGTTCCGCTCGAACCGGCGTCGATGGCGGGCCGCAATATTATCCAATGGGATAAGGACGATTGTGCCCGGCTCAAGATCGTAAAGGTCGATCTGCTCGGTCTGGGAATGATGGCCGTTTTGCGCGACTCGATCACGCTGATTGGCGAACATCACGGCCGCGATCTGAGCCTCTATAAAATTCCATACGACGACGCGAAAGTTTTCGAAGCCCTGCAAAACGCCGACACGGTCGGGATGTTTCAGGTCGAAAGCCGTGCTCAGATCGCCTTTTTGCCAAAATCAAAACCCGCGAATTTTTACGACATTGTGGTTCAGGTCGCGATCATCCGCCCCGGACCGATCGTCGGCAATATGCTCAAATCCTACATCGCCCGCCGCCAGGGTTTTGAGGAGGTCGATTATATCGACGAGCGGTTAAAGCCGACGCTCGAACGTACGCTCGGCGTGCCGCTTTTTCAAGAACAGCTCTTAAAGATCGCGATGGACATCGCCGATTTTAGCGGCGGCGAAGCCGAAGAGTTGCGCCGGGCGATGGGTTTCAAACGCCCCGACCGGCGAATGGACCAGATCGAGACAAATCTGCGTGCCGGAATGACAAGAAACAATGTCAGCGAAAAAACGCAGGATACGATCGTCAAATGTGTCAAAGCCTTTGCCAACTACGGCTTTCCGGAGTCTCACGCGTACAGCTTTGCACTGCTCGCCTACGCCTCGGCATATTTTATGGTTCATTACCGCGCGTGTTTTATGGCGGCGATGTTTAATAATTACCCGCTCGGTTTTTACAACGCCGCGACGCTTGTAAAAGACGCCCAGCGTCACGGCCTGCATTTTATCGCTCTTGATATAAACCGTTCGCAATATGAATTCACCGTCGAAAAGGTCAGAACCGCCTGCGTAAGCGGGCGGCCAGTCGAAAAGGTCGGAACCGCCTGCGTGAGCGGGCGGCCAGTTTCACCGGCAAGTGATGCCGAATATGAATTTCGCGTCCGCGTCGGGCTAAATTTTGTCAGAGGTTTGCGAAAAGAGGTTGCCCAAGCAATTGTCGCGGAACGGGATGGCATCCATTTCCCGCCGACAGAAAAAGCAGCATTTTTAGAAAATCAGGATCCTGCATCATCGCCGAGCGGAACGGGTGCGTTTTTCAGCAGCACTGGCACGTTGTTTGTGCCAGAACCGGAGCTTTTCCGTAATCGT
>JBGTCS010000331.1:0-1873 GCA_041748715.1 Pyrinomonadaceae bacterium
GATGGATTCGATAACGCTTTGGACATACTCACTGATCGCGGGTGCGGTTGTGATCTTGATCGTCGCTACCCTGTTGATCCTGATCGTCTTGACCGCCCGCAAAATCGATCATCATGCAAAAGAAATTTGGCTGGCCGGCAAGAACATCGCCGGCAATACAGTCTCGATCTGGATGCTAAAGGACACTAACATGGTGGCCGTCGACATTCTCAAGACCGCTCAATCCATCGCCGGTGTCGCCACCGGAATCGACAAAAAACTGACAGATCTAAGCAAGGCGTTGACCGCCGGGAAGGGGTAGGTTATGGAAACACTTGTTTGGTTGACCGTTATTTATGCTGTTGTGCTCGTCCTGACGCTCGCTGTCGGCCTCATCGTAATTTTGGCGACGCTTTGGAGCGTTGCTAAAAAGCTGGGAGCCATCGACGGAAACCTCAAACAGGTCGAGCAAAATACCGCACCGCTTAACGCGGGCGTCAAAAAATTGAATGGCGGACTCGGCGACCTCGCTGGCGGCCTGATGGTCGCAGAATCCAGCTTCGCGGCTGCTGACGGGCATTTGGCTGACGTTTTGAGTGCCGTAACTGTTAATAAATAGATCGTTTGACGAGGTGAATTATGTTTTTGATCGAAATGAGCCCCGATACGGAACAGGCAGTAAAGGCAGTTTGGACCGCGGGTTTGGTGATAGCTCTTCTCGTGACCTTGATCGACGTTGCACTTCTGCTTCGGGTAATTAGAGCGGCAAAAAAGATCGATACACTGGCGGGACGAACGCTGCCTGCGGCGGTCGGCATCGTCGGGAACACTTCTGCAATTGCCAATCTTAATGCGACAAACGGCGTGGCGGCCGCCCTTCTTTCAAATGCCGTGCCGATCGTCGAGGTCGCGGGAGCAATGGACAAAAAACTCGGAGCTGTTTCAGATTTCGTGGGCGGAGGTGAAATTCGATGAATACCGTGTTGCTTCTTACTATTCTAACGGTTGTCGCGGGAGCGGTTTTATTGATCGCACTTGGCATCGGCTTGCATTATATCGCCGCGGCCCTCGAGGGCATCGGATCGAGCATGGATAAGATCGCTTACGGCGTGAGGGCGATCGAGGTCGAGACTTCCCCGCTGCCTGAATGCATAGACGGGATCAACGGTTCGCTCGCACCGGTGGTTGGCGGATTTGAAGCGGTCGGCGGCAGCCTGACGAATGCGGATAAGCATTTGGGGTCAATTGCCGTGGCCTTGGGCGTCAAGTAATTAAAAATATGAAAATCGGAATAAGCGGAAAAGGCGGTTCAGGTAAAACAACTATCTCGGCAACATTGGCCAGGGTTTTTGCAAAACAGGGTTTTGAGGTTCTGGCAATCGACGGCGATCCAAATCCAAATCTCGGCATGGCTCTCGGTCTTAGTGCTCAGACGCTCGAAGAAACTCACTCGATACCGCGTGGCGGTATTGCCGAGCGCGTTCAGGACGAAGAGGGCAAGATGCGTATGGTTCTCAATGATACGGTCGAAAATATCGCGGCTTTGCACGGAATACCGGCGGCGGACGGCATCCGGTTGATCGTCGGAACAAAGGTCGAGACAGCCGGATCCGGCTGACTGTGCTCGGCACACGCTGCCGTGCGCAGCCTGATGGGAGAAATAGTTTCAGAGGCCGACAAGGTCACGGTAATGGATATGGAAGCATCGCTAGAACATCTCAGCCGCGGTACCGTCCGCCATGTCGATGTTCTGCTGATCGTCACCGAACCGTATTACCGCTCGCTCGAAACCGCCCGGCGGACGCTGCCGCTGGCTCGGGATCTGGGTATTAATCATATTTACGCCGTCGTCAATAAGTACCGGAGCGTGGAGGACGAAAAGGCGGTGACGGAT
>JBGTCS010000332.1:0-4621 GCA_041748715.1 Pyrinomonadaceae bacterium
GTGATGGCTTTTTTGGCCGTTACTCCTGAGATCACACGCCCGACGGCGTTGACTTTAAATTTGTTTGTGGCCGCGATCGGAACGGTGCAGTTTTATCGCGCCGGGCATTTCTCGTGGCGGATATTTTTGCCTTTTGCGGCTGCCTCGGTGCCGATGGCATTTATAGGTGGGATGATACATCTGCCTACACAGATATATAAAATAGTTCTCGGCGGAGTCTTGGTTTTAGCGGCGATACGGCTTGCGGTTAAACTAAAAGGCGACGATCAGGTCAAGGATCCGCCCATTGTAGCGTGCCTGCTCATCGGAGCGACGATCGGCCTGCTTTCAGGTTTGGTCGGTGTCGGCGGCGGAATATTTTTGACGCCGATCCTCTTGCTGATGCGTTGGGCGGAAACGCGTGTCGCGGCCGGAGTTTCGGTTTTGTTTATCTTTGTAAATTCAGCCGCCGGGTTGTTGGGAAACTATAAACAGGTTTCGGTGCTGCCGCCGGAAGTTTGGGTTTGGATCGCAGCGGCGATTGTCGGCGGAATTTTAGGTTCGACGCTTGGCAGCAAAAAATTTGACTCGATAACACTTCGTCGGGTTTTGGCCGTCGTTCTTTTGTTTGCCGGCGCCAAAATGATACTGATGTAGGTATCGAACACTCGTCTTTCTAGTCCGCTCACATAGCCGTGTCAGGTAACCAGGGCAACGAGCCGAATCGTTTGCTAATCCAACAGGCGGATTCTACTTATTGGTTTTATGAAGTTTTGTTGGATCACAATTGTTGTTATTGCGCTCGCTGCTGCCACATTTGCGCAGTCGGGGCGTAAAAAGCCGACGCCCACGCCGACGCCGGGCTCGATCAACGGGCCGTCAGCACTCCGGCTGCCGACTGACAATAAGACCGATCCCGCAAAGCCGACGCCGACACCCAAAGCCAAGGCCGACCCGGACGACATTATCAAGGTCGATTCGGTGCTCGTGCCGATCCCTGTATCTATCCTCGACCCGACGGGGCGTGCGGTGACAACGCTCAAACTAACGGATTTTGAACTAAAGATCGACGGTAAAGTTGTCGAGATTGGCGAGCTTGCTCGCAGCGAGACGCCGATCCGGCTTGCGATGCTTTTTGATAACTCGTCGAGTGTCTTTATCGCTCGCGAATTTGAAAAGATTGCCGCGATCCGTTTTTTTCGCCGCGTGATCAGGCCTGATCGAGACAAAGCGGCGTTATTCTCGGTCGCCGATTATACGCGGCTCGAACAACCGTTAACGAGCGAGATCTCGAATTTGACCAGGGCGATCGAGATGTTCGCCGAGCCAAAGGGGGCAACGGCCCTTTTAGATGGAGTTATCGAGGTTGCCAATTACCTTAAATCCGCCACGGGCCGCCGAGTCGTCGTGATCGTCTCGGATGGCGAGGACACGTATAGCGATGTCAAAACCACGCTCGATGACGTCATTCGGTCGCTCCAGATCAACGATTGTCAGGTCTATGTGGTGAAAACCAAAGAGTTTGAAAATTTTAAGCGAACCGGCATCCGCGGCGGCAACGCCAACATCCGGGCTCTGACCGCTGAGCGGCGAATGATCGAGATCGCTCAGCAAACCGGCGGAGCGGTCTATTCGCCGATCGACGAAGACGAATTAAAAGCTGCTTTCGAACGCATTTCAGCCGAACTCTCGCAGCAATATATTCTCAGTTACTATCCCGAAGATAATATGGAAGCCCGGGGCGAATTTCGCGAGATCACTATCTCGGTTAAAGAAAAACCAAACCTGACGATCCGCACGAGAAAGGGTTATTATGTCGGCAAAAAATGAAGTGTGGGCAAAGATTTGATCGAGGCGGCAAGATTGTAAATTCCTAATTTACCGTTCACAATTCATCATTATGCTGTCTCAGCATTTAGAACAATTTTTTCAACATCTAAAATACGAGCGTAATTTAAGTCCGCATACTCTGCGCAATTACGCCAGCGATCTTGAGCAATTCAAGACGCATTTGTTTGCCGTCGAAAAGCGGGCCGATATGCCGGTTGCCGATATCGACCGGCTGACAATACGCGAATGGATGGCGTCGCTTCACGCGGATCACAAAAAAACTTCGGTCGCTAGAAAGCTCGCAAGCCTTCGCACGTTTTTCCAATTTCTCGTCCGCGAGGGCAAGCTCGAATCAAACCCCGCTAAGCAAGTTGCCACGCCCAAGATCGAACGAAAACTGCCAAATCATCTGACGATCGAGGACGCCGTTCGTTTTATCGAAACGCCAGACGTCAACACGGCCCAGGGCTGCCGCGACCGGGCGATCATCGAATTTTTGTACGCGACCGGCATCCGCGTCGGCGAATTGGTCGGGATCAATCTGCCGGATGTCGACCTTCGCGAAAAGATGGTCCGCGTCACCGGCAAACGTAAAAAGCAGCGGATCGTACCATTTGGCGAACCGGCTTTGCAGACACTTTTATTGTATTTGAACGAAACGCGCGCGACGTATCTGAATAACTGTCCTATAACAAAACGCGATCCGCAGGCATTGTTTCTAAACTATCAGGGAACCCGGATAACGACTCGCTCGGTCGGCCGGATGATCGATAAATACATCAAGCTTTGTTCGGATATTCACGATATTTCGCCCCATTCGCTGCGGCACACATTTGCGACACATCTGCTCGATCAGGGTGCCGATCTGCGTGACATCCAGGAACTGCTAGGCCACGCCCGCCTGACCACAACCCAGATTTACACTCAGGTTTCGATGGAAAAGATGATCGAGGTTTACGACCGGGCACATCCGAAAGCCTAAAAAAAAGAGAACGGATTGAGAAGTCAAGAATCTAAAATCTGGCCCCCGCGTCAGCGGCAGGGTGATTGTAGCCAAGACTGTTCTGTGGAAAAATCGTCGAAGACGGTGAAATATTTGTAGCCCACATCGCGAGATGTGGGAATGGTCGTGGTAAATGATCGGAACCGTCGAAGACGGTGCATAACCACAAGCGAGGATTTTATGCCGCCGTTTTCAACGGCTCGAATTTTCGTTGGCGACGTTTCCACAGTTCGCACTGTGGGCTACAAGTATCCCGTCCGCTTTGCGGACTCAAGAATTGCAGAATCACAGCCTGACCCGGTTCTTGCGTCGACAGAGGCTACAAAAGCCGCCAGATCGGCACTACACTGGTCACCGCTCCGGGCAACGGGAACGGAAAAACAAAATACGAAAAACGCCGGGCTCGCGAATGCTTTCGCCGCCGGGCCGCCATCGAGCCGCTCATCGGCCACTCGAAATCAGACTTCGGAATGGATAGAAATTACCTCAAAGGCTCGCCCGGCGACGCCATCAACGCGATGCTCGCCGCAACTGCGTCCAATTTCAAAAACTGGATGAGAAAAACAGTCGCCCAACTTATTTTTGTCCTCAATTATCTGCGGACCACGTGCCGGAAATTCGGTTTCCAGGCAATAAAAACGTTCTCAACCCATCCAGCCTCTTGTAATGCCATAACAATACCCAGCCCAACTTCAACTTGAGCATCGGCTATTCGATTATTAAGGAACGACTAATTATGAAATGCTAAGCAAGCAAATCTGCATGATCGTTTATTAATAATTCTAAAAATGCTTTTAGGCGAGTTCTTGGCAACGGACTTTCACCCCCTCTACATAAAATTCCGAGTATGTAGAGAGGCCAGAATGTCCGCATCTTTTGGGGAAAATCCCAACCTTAGTAGCCGACCTATTCGGCCAGCATTCATTTCGGCGTTTAGTTTTTGAACCTTCGCAAAACCATTAGCGATTGCATCGGGATTCCAATCTCCAGCTGCGATTAGCACTAAGGAGTCGAATACTTCCTCGTTAAGCCCTGAATAACTAGAAAGTACATCGTAGCGTCGATAAATCGCAGCGGATATACGCTCACGAATAGCCGGGTCGACAGAAATTTGGAAAAGCACATGTCCCATACCGAAGGCCACGTGTCGCGCCTCGTCAAGAGCAGTCAACCGCGCAATCTGGCGCGTTATGGGGTCGGGCGCGTTGGCGTGCAGAAACCATAACAGGTTTAAGAATGTGCCCTCGCCCAGTACTGACAATAGGAACGAAGCAAGCGTGAAATCCGATTCTTCGAAAAGCGTTTGAAGAGATGCTTGGCCGCTAACTGTTGACAGACCAAGTTCTTTGCCGAATAGCGTCGCTCGGCGGGTAAAAACCTCGATATGCCTGGCTTCGTCTGCCATCTGAACAGCGAGCAACTGCATGACTTCACGAAAATGAGGGTGAATCTGAGCGAGAAACTTAGCAGGTACGAGAAGGGCAGCGGTTTCATTCTCAATCAAGTAAGTCATCACCTGAACTACTGCGGCCTCAATTTCACTTTGCAACTTGAAAGACGGATTCCAATCGATGGCGGTGGAGGGGTCCCACTGACATGCCAATGCCTGTGCATAAAGGCGAGGAACGTTATCCGCCCAAACGGATTGTTTACTGGATAGTCCAAAATAAAACTCTGGCACCCCGGCTTCCACGGTAGATCCCCTCGCTGCCAATCCCCAGCTAGCGGGAGGTTGGTCGACTATTGAGCCTTTTACAGATGGATCGGATCCCCCCACTTTATGGGCGTCGCGCCATCGCGCCGATGTCG
>JBGTCS010000333.1:0-3028 GCA_041748715.1 Pyrinomonadaceae bacterium
GGAGGCGAAGTTCATAGAATTGTCGCCCGCGACCGCTATGTAAACGGCCTCAACGGTGAGTTTCTCGATGTTAAGGCACGATTCGCTCACGGTTTTATAAATCACGCCGATCGAATTAAGACGCCGATGATCCGATATTCAAAAGGCGGTAAGCTGATCCCTGCGACATGGGACGCGGCCGTCGCGTTTGCGGCGGAAAAATTGGCGGAGCACAGTAAATCCGTAGGTGTCATCGCCAGCCCGCGACTGACTAACGAATCCATTTTCACATTAAAACGGTTTGCAACAGAAGCGGCTGGAACGGACAATTTCGCTGTTTCGGATACCGCTGACGTCGCCCCTGCTTTTGATAATTTGAGCACTGAGCTTTGCACTCATAAAGAGATCCGCTTTGCGAAAACGATCGTCCTGATCGGCGGCGAACCAGAAGAAGAACAAACTTACACGGCAAAACAGATCCGTCAGGCGGTTCGCAACGGCGGAGCCAAGTTCATCTGTGTAAATGAACGCCCGATCAACCTTTCACGCTCCGCGACTCAATTTATACATGTCAATCCGGGAACGATCGACGCATTTGCATTGACAGCGGTCGACCCCTCGAATGATGCCTTAGCCGCGGGCAAGATGGGGATCTCGGCGGACGAGATCGACACTTTGCGAAAGACGATATCGGCGACTGAGGGCGATGTCATCATCATGATCGGCTCAGACCTTTCGGCCGAGGCTCAGGCGATACTTGCTGCTTCTGTATCGAGTCTTGCTGCTGACGGACGCCGAGTAAAACTCCATCCGCTGCCGAAATATAATAATTCAGTCGGTGCGCACGATATGATGCCGGGCAGGAAATCGGTCACCGATGTCGTCAAATCTTCAAAAGCTCTTGTCATCGGTGGAAGTTTACACGATGCGTCGGTTTTAGAGGGAAAAGACTTTGTGGTTGTTCAGGAACTGTTCCAGACCGAGACGACTGCATTTGCGGACGTTGTCTTTCCTGCGGCGAGTTTTGCCGAGGTCGACGGGACATTTACCAACAACGCCGGAAATGTTCAGCGTGTGCGAAAAACGATCGAGCCGATTCACCAGTCGAAACCCGATTGGATGATCACGAGCCTGATCGCACGAGAAATGGGCACCGAGTTTGGTTACGATTTCTCGGCATCGATGGTCTTTAAGGCTATCGCCGACACCATTCCTGCATACGAAGGCTTGCGGTATCCGATGCTCAAAGACGAATCAAATCCCGTCCAGGTCAAATATGCTTTGGCTGGTGGAAAAGATATTTCAGAACTTATTAGTAGTCTCAAAACAAAGGTCGAAGCAATGAAAGATGAGGCTGAGAAAAATGCCGAAATTCCAAAGGTCGGCCACAAGCTGCATCGCCTGACCACAATGACCAGCAAGACCGAACAGTTTCACCTTCTGGCTCACGGCAATCCGAAACCTGGCAATCTGCTGGTTTCGCCGCTTGTGCAGTTTGGGCTCGATGGAGTTTCGTTGGAAGAAGGTTTGGCGGACGCCGCAACTGTGGGAGTTTCGGATCGCTCGTCACCGGGAGCGAGCCATAAATAGTTTTTGATATGGAATCGATCGTTAAAACTGCATTTCCATTTGTCGTGATCAGCGTCGCGATACTGCTTGCCTTTCAGGGCGTGCTGATGATCGTCGCCTATACGGTTCTGGCCGAACGCAAGGTGCTTGGATGGATCCAGGGCCGCATCGGGCCAAATCGCGTCGGGCCATGGGGCGTGCTGCAGCCGTTTGCCGATCTTTTGAAATTTATTTTCAAAGAAGATCTGATCCCGGATAAATCGACAAAGTTTGTCTATTTTCTGGCACCGATGGTTGCATTGACCTGTGCCCTGCTACCGATCGTGGTTTATCCTTTCGGACCGGCGATCACCAGCATAGACTGGACATTTCTACCGTATGGTCTTGGCGAAGGCATAACGGCCTTGCCGATGACGATCGCACGAATAGACGTTGGTGTTCTGTTTGTTTTGGGAATAACCTCGGTCGGTGTTTACGGGATTGCACTTGCCGGTTGGTCATCCAACAGTAAATATTCTCTGATGGGCGGGCTTCGCTCCTCGGCTCAGATGATCTCGTACGAACTCGCGATGGGTGCCTCGGTCATCGGCGTCGTCATGCTGGCCGGAACGTTGGATCTCAACGGCATCATCGAGGCACAGACGCAATCGCCATTTCGATGGTTCATCATTCCGCAGATCATAGGATTTTTTGTATTCCTGATCGCGGCGTTTGCAGAGACAAACCGTATCCCATTTGATTTGCCCGAAGCCGAAACCGAGCTAGTTGCTGGATTTCATACTGAATATTCGGCACTGAAATTCGCCCTGTTTTTTATGGCGGAGTACGTAAACATGTTCACGGTCTCGGTCCTGTGTACAGTGCTTTTCCTCGGCGGTTGGTATGTTCCTGGCCTGAGCTATATTTTCGAACCGGGATCGATCCCGTATGCACTCGCCAGCCATGTCGCGTTTATTGGCAAGATCTGTTCATTTTTATTCCTTTACATCTGGATCCGCGGTACACTGCCGCGATTCCGGTTTGACCAGCTCATGAATTTTGGCTGGAAGTTTTTGCTGCCGGTCGCTTTGGGAAATGTGATCCTGACGATCGTAATCGTGTATTTTTTGAATAGGTGATGAATTGAGAATTGAGCCACAGATAAACACAGATGAGCACAGATTTTTTTTAATCAGGCAAAGTCATCTGTTTCAGGTTTTTATCTGTGTCCATCCGTGTTCATCTGTGGTTAATTTTTCTTAGGTTTTTGTTTTCTTATGGTATCCACCATTCTATTTTTTCTATTTGCCGGCCTTGCGATCGCTGCTGCGATCTCGATGGTCTACCATAAAAACCCGATCTACAGCGCGATCTCGCTGGTCGGCGTCTTTATCGCTTTGTCCTGTATCTACGTGACATTGGCGGCTCCGTTTATCGCCGCGGTGCAGATATTGATCTATGCGGGTGCGATCATGGTGTTGGTCGTATTTGTCATAATGCT
>JBGTCS010000334.1:0-3393 GCA_041748715.1 Pyrinomonadaceae bacterium
TAAATAAATCCGAACGCGACTGATCCCTGCATTGTCGCGAACATCAGAATGATTGAGATGTAATCGTTTAAGACCTCATATTGACCCAGGACATACGGAATGCCGTACCTGATAACCGGCAGCGTGATTAGCGGCAAAGCGAGGAACACCTTTAGCGAGTTGTCCCGAAAGATTAGCTTCAGATCATTTATGACTGATTTAATAATTGTTTCCATACATTCAGACCCTGACGACCCGGGTCACAAAAACTCTGTAAATAAACCAGTATGAAAGGGGAATCCAGACCGCGATCGAAACATATCCAAATATTAGTCCCGCAACGCTTGGCGATGCTTGATAAGAGTTGACGATAAGGTCGAGGCCGCCATGGACCGGGAAAAGTCTGAGAAAACCCAGATCGGTAAGCTCAAAGTAATTAAGCAACGGCAAACTCATCAGAACGAGAAGAGCCGCACCGCGTAGAAAAAACTGTAAAACGTCGGTCGTAAAACTGACGACAAAGATGCCGACAAAGCTGAACAAAACGCAGGTCGCAAATGCTCCGACGGAAAAATGGACTAGATTAAACGAAGTGCCCTTGGCGGCAAAAACCATCGCCACGGCGCCTAAACAACCGATCAAAGAAAGCGTTATGATCCGCGACAGCAGGAAAATGTGATAGCTGACGGGAGCAACGAACAACGCGGCCTGAACTCCCTGATCTTTTTCATGAATGATCGATAATCCGATAAAGATAAATCCGATAATCGCCGGATCGTTGTAAATCAAAAGCGTTATAAATTTTTCAAGATTTTCGTTTGATCGACCTGCGTAAATCAGGACGGTGTAAACGGCGGTTATCGCGATGATCATTGTCAGAAGATTGTTCTTCCAAAAGATCAAAAGCTGCCATTTCAGTTGTTCAAAAAGCAGATTCATTCGGATAATCTTGCACCGGTGACCTTGATAAAAACGTCTTCGAGCGTAGCTTCCTGCGAATTGATCCGCAAGATCTCGCTGCTGGCGATAAACTCGAGAAAGTTGGGGTTTACACCAAGTTCCTTGATCGCGAACTCGGCCGATTGCCCGTTTTGCAGATCAACCTTTACAGTGTGTTTGCCGTGCTCATTCTTTAAAACCGAAGGATTTTCTGTCAAGCGAATCTGGCCCTCAGCGATAAACGAAACACGATCGCAAATCTCGTCAGCGGTCGCCATATCGTGAGTGGTCACAAATATCGTTTTGCCTTCGTTTTTGAGACTGATGATATGCTGCTTGATCCGTCTGGCGTTGATCGGATCAAGTCCGCTCGTCGGTTCGTCGAGAAAAAGTATGTCGGGATCATGCATGATGGCGCGGATAAAATTTAAACGCATCTTCATTCCCTTGGAAAATTCACCAACGCGTTTATCTGCCGCGTCCGCGAGATCGAAAGTTTCAAATAGTTCGTCGAGACCTTGCAGATTCGTCTTTGGGTAAAACGATGCAAAAAACAGGAGATTTTCTCTGGCAGTGAGTTTTAAATAGTGATTGGGCAGTTCAAAACCAACGCCGATACGTTCAAAATATTCATTGCCCCACTCTTTCAATGCCATGCCGTCGATCGAAACTTCGCCGGAAAAATCGTTGAGTATTTTGTATAAGATCTTTTGAGTCGTGCTCTTACCCGCACCCGACGGACCCAAAAAACCGAATATTTCGCCTCTTTCGATCTCAAAGTTGAGATCTCTAAGAACATTCTCATTCGATCCCGGATAACTATATGAAAGGGCTTTGATTTTGATCATTCAAATTTAAGGACCGGCTAATTACCGATGACCTCGACTCGATTATAGACTGAATCCCTCTCCACGGCCTCTAAGCCTGAACGTTCTAACTCGTCGCGAAGCGACGGATGGGTCCACAGCGAACTCCGCTCCTTCTAGTTAGACATATACCGGCCGGAAAGCTCATCCCCGACCTCAAGCTCCACCTTAATGCCATGGTAAAACGTCCGCCCGTCGATGTCGGTGGGTGAATATAGTGCTTTTCGATCGGTCATAGTTGTGTCATCATTGATTACTCACAGAACTTAGGTGCATGGTAGTTGTCAAAATTAATAATTGAGGAGCTACATATCGCCAAACTTCATCATCATTTTCACCAACACGTCCGCTCCAGCTGACCCGGCGTCAGGTGCTTGTTCGTCAAGTGATCGTCGAATGGCCTTCTCAAGTTCGTGAATACGATTTTCCATTTCCGGGAGAGTCTCGGACAAATTAGCCGTATATTCTCCGGCCGAGAGTTGAATTAAACCGGTTGGAATTTCAATTTGTCGCCCCGCTGGATTAACGACAGGAGCCGATCCTACCTGCATAGTTCCAGGCACAATTGTACAAATTACTCCCTCCAACGATTCTTGTTTTAGCATCGTAAACCAACTAAGAATGCCGAGAGCCGTTCCCTTCTGTGCCACCACATAGTCCGCTCGTTGCGCGATATGATCGGCAACGTTTCGTAAATCTCGAACCGCTTGACTAACCTCGGCAAAGGAACGTGAGCCAGCTGCGGGAGGAACAAGCTCGCTATTTGGCAAAGAAATCCATAGAGCCCGAAATCGATCAATTACATCGACTAGCGACCATGCATCGAGAAATGCTGAGGTAAAAAGGAAATTATTCGATCCGGGTTCGTTCTCCTCAAATGCAATCTGCGTAAGTGTTTGCTTCAGGCGTGAATAAGCGAGGCCCGCGATTTCTCCGCAATGTCTAATCCCATCGAAATAGAGAGCTTGCTTTCTATCCAATGCGGCAGGCAAGTGTTTAAGTACAGAATCCTTTGCAATCATCGATTTTCTATTGAAAGATTCGTCTCTACAGACTTTCGCTAACTTCTCTAATCTAGTGAGTGACCGAACCATGAGTCGGAATATTATCTATTCTTTTTTATTCTGTCGATGATCATCGGCTCCCATAGCTCGACCTTGTTCTTATCCGGATCCATGATCCATGCAAATTTTCCGTTTTCGTGCGATTCGGGGCTGGATACGATCTCGACGGCGTTTTGCTTGAGATGGTCGAGGAGTTCGTCGAGGTTATCAACGCGGTAGTTGATCATGAATGAAGACTCGCTCGGCGAAAACCATTTTGTGTCGTGATCCGCCGTGCTCCATACCGTCACGCCGCCGTCCTCGGCCTTGTCGTCAGGCCATTTGATTATTGAACCGCCCCAGCTCTCAAGGCTGAGACCGAGATTCTTCTCATACCAGGCCGCCGGTTCGGAGCCCTTGCCCGCACTCTTAAAAAATACCCCGCCGATCCCTGTTACCTTCGCCATCTAGTTTCTCCTGTTGTTTGTATTTTATTCCTTTCAGAACTTTTCTCACCACAGAGACACAGAGAACACAGAGATTCCAAGGGTGCCATTCCGTTGATA
>JBGTCS010000335.1:0-8153 GCA_041748715.1 Pyrinomonadaceae bacterium
ATTTGGTCGCCCGACGGCGACATTACGCAATATTTGAGGATTATTTATGATCTCATTAATTCAAAAGATTATACGGGGATTCGTAGCTCCTAAGCATCGCTTGAGTTGTTCTACCAAGCTGTGGAATGAAGGACTCGTCGAGCTACGGCGACGCACGGAAGGTCATCACGAAAGCGGTGCTTTTCTGCTCGGAAAAGAAGACGGTTCGCGTCGCAGAATCACCAGATTCGCTTATTACGACGACTTCGACCCGCACTCGCTCGACACAGGCATCGTCGTTTTCGACGGCAGCGGATACGGACCGCTCTGGCAACTCTGCCGCGAAACCGGATTGACGGTCGTCGCCGACGTTCACGTCCATCCGGGCGCGGCGCGGCAAAGCCATTCCGACCGAACGAATCCGATGATTGCCACGAAAGGACACATCGCTTTGATCGTCCCTGATTTCGCGGAACAAGTTTTTCAACCGGCAGACTTGGGCGTTTACGAATACAAAGGCGCGCATAACTGGAGTGATTTCACCGGCGAGCAGGCGGCGGAAGAGTTTTTCTACATCGGATTTTGGGGATAAAAATTATGAAAAATGTCGAATCAATCGGCGACGAATTAAACCGCACCCTAAAGATGATGCTGGATAGCGGCGAAGCCGCGAGCATCGAAGAAGCGCAGCGAATCTTTGAAGTCTTCCGGCTGCAAATTCACATTGGGAAAGACATCGCATCTTCGGCGACTTTGCAGGCAACTTTGATGACCGCCGTCAATACCGGGCGACGCTGTTTTCTTGGCGGCGTAACGGTCATCGGAAAAACAGATGTTGATTTGTTGATTCCCTGGCGGCGTTGCCGAACTTTGCGCGAAGCGATTCTCGATTTACAGGGCGCAACGAGCGAAGTTTTTGACGACGATTCGCCCCAAGTTTTTATCGGCGACGCGGATTCGGAAATTCCGATTAACGAGTTCGCTGTGCGCGCGACATTCGACGGCTGGCGCGGCGGAGTCGTGCCAATGGAAGATAACGTCAGATTAGACGAGAGTCAGGAATTTACGCCCGCCGGAGTTTTAGCCGGGTCGCTCGCCGTCTCCGAAGCCTTTCAATTTGTGCGCGGTCGTAATGCCTTAGCTGGTCACAGGTCGGTCGGATTATCTTTGTGGCGACCTGATTCAGAATTATCGTGGCTCGACGAAAAAGACAGCGGACCCGCTCTCGAAATACTTCCGTCAAGCCTATGGCTGATCGGACTCGGGCATTTGGGGCAAGCATATCTTTGGACGCTCGGCTTTCTGCCGTATTCCGATCCGGGCAAAGTTTCACTTGTTCTCCACGACTTCGATACACTGGTCGCGGCAAACGACAGCACTTCGCCGCTCACGAACGAACACCTCGTCGGTCGGAAAAAAACCAGAGCAATGGCTGATTGGTGTGAAGAACGAGGTTTTCGCACTTCGATTAACGAACGCTTGTTCGCGCCGAATTTTAAGATTGCCGGCGACGATCCGCGCGTTGCTCTGTGCGGAGTTGACAACGAAAAGGCGCGGGCGGCACTCGAAGATGTCGGCTTCGCCAAAATAATCGAAGCCGGATTAGGAAAGGGAACTGAAGAATATCTCGCCTTTCAAATACACAGCTTTCCAGCTGGAAAAACGGCGCGGCAGATTTGGGATAACGGCGCGACAGTCGCTTCGCCGCCCGCTCTGGAAAAACCCGCATATAAAGCCCTAGCCGCTGAAGGACTTGATAAATGCGGATTGACTTTGCTCGCCAACCGTTCGGTGGGAGCTTCATTCGTCGGCACTTTCACCTCTTCGCTGGTCGTCGCCGAACTTTTAAGAATGACGCTGGGCGAACGCGGCTACGAAGTGATAGACGGCACGCTTCGCTCGCTCGAAAACAGAAAGGCGTTCGTCGCCGCGAAACAATCATCTTTCAACGCCGGTTTCACAACAGCCGGATAAGAATATAAAAATAGAGGAAATTAAATTTATGACTAAAATTGCAGAAACTGTAGTCGAACTTTCGATAATGAAAATGTTTTAATTGATTTAGTCGGCTACGGCGAAGAAATCCAGCAGGAATTTTTTCGGCGGCATCAAACATCAGATTTGTGTGACGATAGTTTGCTGGATGAAATAGTTGCCAGGTAGCGTAATATCAAAACATCGTGAAATATGGACAAAAACAGAAATCAAAATTGGTCGCATCTTGCATGGGCGGTCGGCGGTTTAATCGCCGGTTCTTGGTTAGCGCGAAATGAAATTGAAGAAGCGAAAAAGAGTCGCGCCGAATTAGATTGCCCCGAAGATGCGGAAGAAGCATACGATGAAATCGGAGAACTGCTTGACGATTGGGAGCCGGACGCGGATTGCGAAACGGAAGCCCATTACACGCAAGACTTGGCTAATTATTTAGACGAAAACACGGATTGGGAAATTGAAATTTGTCCTGACACCCCCGAAGGAAAGCCAGATATTTTGATTGGTGATTTAATCGCTCTCGAACTCAAAGTGAACCCAACAAAAAACGAAAGAAATAGGTGTATTGGGCAATGCGCCGGATACTCCCGGCTGTGGATTACTTGGATGGTAATTATAGATGCTCCACAGAGCAAAATCGGAAGATTAGAAGAATTACTGGCTGATAAAGGACTTGAGCAAATTCAGGTCTGGAATTTTTTATAAAGTTGAAAAACTGGAATAGGGGTTGAGGAAAGAAAAGAAGGTAAACACTAACTAAGCGAATATAAGTATTATACGCACAGCGTTGCTTTCTGTTCCTTTCCTCCCTCACTCCCGAAAAGAAATGAGCGTATTTGAGACTCGATAGCTTGAATATGTCAGAACAAATAAATCGGCTTAACGGCGCAAGTCAAGTAAGCTCTTTTAAGTTGATGAAATGTTCCAGATTTGATGTTAAAATCATAAACTAATTTGAGTCGCAGTCAGCCTGGTAGTGATCAAAATCAGCTTTTGCCAGGCAAATTTAGTTGAATAATTTCAGCAGAACTCAATTTGGTATAATTCAAAGTTAACTGTCTCTATGAAACTAGATCGCCAAAAAAAATTAATAAGCAGAACTCAAACGGAATTAATGACGGTTTCTTCCGTGTCATCTTCATTGTTCGCCTGTGGAGACTACTAATACGATGAACAACCACGCGAATGTGAATGAATGCAGTGAAAAAGATCCTCTAGAAAAGGTCGACCGTGATCGCTCCGATTTCGTTCGTGACTTAGTGCAACGCTCCAATGAACAAGTCCTGGCGTACCCCGCCACACCAAATACATTTCCAAGACGCATAGTACAATTTTGGGATGATTTTAGCCGATTGCCCCGAGACGTCAGGGATTGCATGGATTCCTGGAAACAACTCGAGCAATCCAGCTTCGAGATTCAGATTTTCGACGAGAGATCTGCAGGGGAATTTATTCGAGTTCACTTAGGGGCGCGATACGAGAACGCATTTAACAAGTGCTATCACCCTTCAATGAAGTCGGACTACTTCCGTTACTCATACATTTTCGTAGAGGGAGGCTTCTATATTGACGCTGACGACGTCTATCACGGAACGAAAATCAATCACCTTTTCACAGACGGGCGGTTGAAGCTACAGCCGTTCTGCTATGACATTGCGACAGCTCAGATGGTTCCACCCTCAGTTTTTGTTACTCCAGGGGCAAACGAACCGAACTGGATTTTCTACTTTAATACCACCCCTTTGATCGCGGCTCGCAATCATCCTATTGTAGAGCGCGCACTGCTGAACGCGACGATAGCCCTTGAGCAAGAATCAGAAGGTGAGTTGCCCGAAGTTCAGGCAACCACTGGTCCCGGTAACCTCACCAGATCCATATTCGAAGTGCTCGCTGAAGAAAGCCGTCCAGAGGAAATGCTGCTCGTTGTGCACGATTGGGAGAAGACATCCACTAGTAAGTGGCCGCTCAGTTACCGGAATGATCAGAGAAACTGGAGACTTTCGAATCGGCAAGCGTATCGGGCATCATGGCGCGCGGAGGAACGATGAATTTGGCGCGCCGTCCACTAGCAGTTGTCAGTCACATTTTCCGATTCTGGCTGTCTCTTCGGAGGTTTCTGCCGAGGCGGAAGTGTCAAACATTCGGTGCCCAAAGTGCGGCGAAAGGTCCTAAGATCGAGAAAATCTATGTCATTAATCTTGATCGTGAACCGGGTCGCTGGTCCAAGATGCAGCAGGAACTCAGGCACATATTAGATTCAGAGGGAGCTGAACTCTTAAGCCTGACTGAGCGGCAGGTCGCCGTCGATGCTAATAAACTCTCGCAGGAGCCACCTAGGGATGCCGACATTGATCCGTTTTATACACTTGGAGATCAGCTTTTTGTAGAACCTCAACCATTAGTTCTTCCCACACGAATCGAACTAAATACTCCGATTCGAATGAGTCGGGCTGAAATTGCAGTCGCTCGATCCCACATCAATATTTGGAGGCAGGTCGCGGCAGGTGATTATGAGTATGTGCTTATCCTTGAGGACGATGTATGGTTCCATTCAGGCTTCACCCGATGTCTGGACGAGGCGTGGAACGAAGTAGTGACTGAATTTGATAAGAAAGGAAAATTTGATATTTTTTATGTGTCCTATCTTGAAGTAAAGCACGGTGCGCCAAAAATCTCTCTGTCAAATAATGTTTTCCGCCCGGCGCGTGGACTTTGGCATTTGTCCGGATATATTCTTTCCCGTGAGGGGGCTGGGAAACTTCTTCGATTACTTCCTTGTCATGGTCCCATAGACCTCTGGATAAATCACCAGTTCGAAGAGCTAGATGTCCGCGCGACTAAACAATCTCTTATTAGCCAGCGGCGCGACGCGACCTCTACCAACTCATACTCAATACTTCCTGCTCTTACTTCAATTGGTGCGATCACCAGTGAAGGAGCATCGCTATTTAACATTCGCCCAACTGAACAACCGGTTTTTGTTTTTGGTCCGGAAGGCTCCGGTCACTCATCGCTTGCAATGGCTTTGTCCATGCTCGGATACAGATGCTGTAGTGACCTCCAAGCATTGCCCGCTCCTGAATTAGATCGTCTCCTCGAGGGTAGAGCAGGTCGTGTTTTTGACGCATATGTAAACATCGGGTCATTGGACACAAATATTAGGGAACTGCGAAGTCGTTACCCTGATGCAAAGTTTATTCTTACCGCGGCTAACGGCATCCCTGCAGATGACACTTTTCTCAGTTTTAAGGAAGACTTCAATGGTGCCGACATCGCTGTGCTTCATTTTGAGGAACCGAATAAATGGCAAGTCGTTTGCGAACACCTCAGATGTGCGCCGCCTGCTTGCTCCTATCCTTCTCTGAAGGATCTTGGTCAAAGACCGATTCTCGACGAAACCATTGAAGGTGAGCGAAATCCAAAGTTTAAAAAGCCACGGCGAGATAATTCGCCGTGGGTCGTTGAGCCCAGCGAGTGGTGGCAAGGCATTCGCTCCGTCCCCACAGAGGATGAGCTTACGGATGCTGGGACACTCGTCAGAATCAACGACTGTTTGGAACGCCTCAACAGTAAACGCTGGCTTTTAAGAAGCGACACCTTCACGGACAACTTGGCTTTATTTCGCCCCTCAAACGTCGATTTCAGTGCTGGAGTCGGGGCTGCGCTTTCCGTTAAAAAAGAGCCTTTAGGCGTTCGAGACTATTCCGCCGCTTCGTTATCTAGTCGGGATCAATACTTGTTCGGAAGATTTGAAGCGACAATTCAAGCCTCAAATGTGCCTGGGGTTGTCACCGGATTCTTTCTCCATCGTAATTCACCACGGCAGGAAATAGATATCGAGATAGCCGGAAATCGACCTGATCGCTTACTCGTTAATGTCTTTTATAATCCGGGAGGCGAAAGAGCAAACTTTGACTATGGCTACAGAGGTGCTCCAAGCTATATTGATCTCGGGTTTGATGCATCGCAAGCAAGCCACCGCTTCGCAATTGAATGGAGCTCGTGCGAAATTCGCTGGTTAGTTGACGATCGTCTCATCCACAGGCGCGCGATTTGGGATCCGACGCCCATCCCGCACCTTCCGATGGCTCTTCATGTAAACAGTTGGCTATCTCGTTCTGCTGAACTTGCGGGGCGAATCAACAATCGGCGGCTCCCAGCGAGCACAAAAGTCGAATCAATCGTAGTTGAAGCGATTTCTGTTGCCTCTTCTTCTGGAACGGGTCAGCTCAGCTGGTTAAGTTAAGCCTGCTCATTTAATTAATATGATGAATATTCTATCCTATAATCCAGGTCACGACGGCGCATTCGCGTATCTTGAGGACGGGCATTTAGTGGTCTCGCTTGAGGCTGAAAAAAACTCCCGATATCGATATTCGTCCCTGTCAATTCCAGATGTTTTCAGCGTTCTCGGTGAACTCAACAAAGTTCCCGATGTCCTTTGCAGAGGCGGCTGGTGGTCCGGTGACACGCATCCGTCTAAGCAATATGATCTCGCTGGATATTATGGCGTTAATAACAGCGACATTATAGTTGGTCAAAAACGTATTTTGGGAAAGACGGTCGAATACTTTTCATCTTCTCATGAACGCTCTCATCTTCTTTGTGCCCTTGGTATGTCGAATTTGCCCAAAGGCACACCCTGCTATGCACTGCTTTGGGAGGGAGTGATCGGCTCGTTCTACGAATTCGATTCCGAGTTGAATATAACAAAGCTCGCCGATGTTATGCCTGAACCCGGGCATCGTTATGCCCTACTTTATGGCTTGGCTGACCCGAGCTTTGATAAAAGCGTTTCAGAATTCTCCCGGTTTTCTGACGCGGGAAAACTCATGGCTTTGGCTTCATTTTCGAAGAGAAGCAAGGCTTCGGATGAAGAGGAGAAAATAATCGCGTTTTTGATGCAGGATTGCCTCCACCTAAAGGCGAAAGATTGTGAAAGGCTAAACGATTGTCGACACTACAACGTGGGGCTGGATGATCCGGAGTTTCGTAATTTCGCAGGAATTTTCAGCGACAGAATTTTTGATCGCTTCTATCAATTTGCCGAATCGAAGATGAAAAGAGGCATGCCGTTATTGATTTCCGGGGGCTGCGGGCTTAATTGTGACTGGAACATGAAGTGGAAGCAGAGTAATCTTTTTTCCGAGGTATTTGTGCCGCCTGTTGCCAATGATTCAGGCTCGGCGATCGGAACAGCGATTGACGCACAGTTTTATTTTACAGGGAACCCTAAGATAAATTGGAATGTATACTCCGGTCTTGAATTCATAACCAACGAAGCAATCGACGCATCTTTATTTGATGAATACGAAACGAGCTGCGAAATGATTGCCGACATGCTGGCTAATAGCCTGATTATTGGTTGGGTAAATGGAAAATACGAGATCGGACCACGCGCGTTGGGAAACCGTTCGATTCTTGCCTCGCCGTTACAGGACAGCACCAGGGTGCGATTGAATAAGATAAAGCAGCGAGAACAATTTCGTCCGATTGCGCCCGTCTGCCTTGAAGAAGATGCGGCAAAATGGTTTGGCTGTCATGAGCCGAGCCCATTTATGCTTTACACGCATCTCGTTTCGACGGATGCCCTGGTTGCGATTACACACGTCAATAGAACGGCGCGCATTCAAACAGTTTCCCCTTCAACTAACAGCCGTTTGCATGAGCTGCTTCTGGCATTCAAGTCCTTGACCGGTTACGGTGTCTTGTGTAATACCTCCCTGAATTTCAATGGAAAGGGATTCATCAACAGCATAGCCGATCTCTCGATGTATACGATAAAGCACGGTCTGGACGGATTTGTAATAGAAGGGCGAAGCTATATGTTGAAGTCATCGACAAATTATCAGGACTACTTAAAGAAGACAAACTCCAAAGCTGGCAAGATTTAGTGTATGCAGCGACGCTCAGAAATTGAAAGAGAAATATGATCACTACGCTCTGGGCAGAAGGAATTTTTATAATGGCGAGAATTTTGGGGGTCTAGGATAAGCGGGAGCATCCGTGCGATTTGTTACGGTTTGAATGAAAAAAAGGCTAAAAAGCCTGAAACCGTAACATTTCACACATTTGTTGATGGTCATTTATTTTCAACAAAATAAGTTCCTTGCGGTAAAACGTATCTGTATGGCAATAACGATATTCTGGCTAATATTTCCTCATTAATTTCTTCACCTTAT
>JBGTCS010000336.1:0-6374 GCA_041748715.1 Pyrinomonadaceae bacterium
TCTTTTGCAGGAACAAAGGGAGCGTGGGCCGTTGGTTCAAAAGGCCGGATATTTCGATCGAATGGCGGCGCACGGTTATGGCGGCAGCAGGAATCCGGTGTGACGGCAAATCTAAATGACGTATATTTTTCAAGCCCGACCCGCGGCTGGGCGGTTGGCGATAACGGTGTCATTGTCGGCACACGCGATGGCGGCAATACGTGGCTCGATGAGAATTCCCGCACCACCCATCGCCTCGAAAAGATAGTTTTTAACGGCAGCCGGGGCTGGGCGATCGGTTTTGGCGGCACGGTTATAACATACGATAACGGGCCCGCAAACTCCGATCCCCGATCAAAACCCGTTTTAATGAAACGCGGGTAAATGAATCCGATCTCAAACTTGACAGTGTGTTGTTAACTTTCGTAGCATTACGTTTCGCTTAATTTTCGAATTGAGCGACGTTTTTTTGAAAATTAGTTGGGTACACGTGTAAACAATTTTTTGTAGAGTCGGTTTTTCGGGCACGTACGTCAATTGGTAGACAGCCTCCCTTACAAGGAGGAAGTTAGGGGTTCGAGTCCCTTCGTGCCCACCAGATTGAGAATGGAAAATTGAAAATGGAAAATAAAGAATTATCCATTTTCAATTATCAATTTTCAATTGCTTATGCGGAGTCGTAGTTCAGTTGGTTAGAACGCCAGCCTGTCACGTTGGAGGTCGCGGGTTCGAGTCCCGTCGGCTCCGCCATTTCTTGTCAGAACCGCGAGCGATAGCGACCGGGTTCTTTGGCTTAAACAAAAAAAGAGAGGTAAGCACCACGCTTCCTCTCTTTCGTTTTTTTAGGAACCCAGTCGCTACAGCTCCCGGTTCTGATACTTACCCCTTTCGCAATTCTGTCAAGACCTGTTTGGCCACAGCTTTCAGCGTATCGAATACGCCGGTGCCGTTTGTCGCTACAGCCTCAAAAACTGGTTCTCCTTTTCGTGAAAGCTCGTGTGACAGTTCCTCGATTGGGGTTACATTCGGCAGGTCGCGTTTATTGAGCTGCAATACATAAGGGATCTGTTTGAGGTCATAGCCTTGCGTCGATAGATTTTCTTCGAGGTTGTAGAGCGACTCAATATTGGCGTCCATACGCTCTTCCTGACTGTCGGCAACAAAGACAACACCGTCAACACCTTTTAAAATAAGTTTTCGCGAAGCGTCGTAATAAACCTGACCCGGTACGGTATAAAGATGAAATCGCGTCTTAAATCCACGAACCGTACCTAATTCGAGCGGCATAAAGTCGAAAAACAGAGTTCGGTCGGTTTCGGTGGCGAGCGAGATCAGCTTGCCTTTAGCCTGCGGCGCTGTGGAATCGTAGATATATTGCAAATTAGTAGTCTTGCCGCACAGGCCGGGGCCGTAATAGACGATCTTGCAGTTTATTTCGCGCGAAGCGTAATTGATAAAGGTCATATGTCAGTAAATAGTAAACGGTAAACAGTAACAAGGAATCAATATCGAGAAGTTAGCTGTTACTTGTCATGATGTTTGGTTCTTAAGTGTTTTGATAATCCGACCAACATTCGTCCAATCGAATCGGCAGCAGCTTTTAGCTCGTCGTATTCGGGTTGCGGTAAAAAGCCTAACTTTGACCCTATAAGCAATTCAGTTTCAACCTCGCTGCAAGAACCCTGCGCGATTGCCAGGAACTGTAGAAACTCTTTGTCAGATTGACGGGCAGCTCCTTCAGCAATATTAGCGGGAATAGATACGGAAGCCCTACGTATCTGCGAAGTTAGACCAAACCTTTCGTCCGTTGGAAAGCCTTTAGTTTTTTTATAGATCGACAAGACGAACTCAATCGCTTGTTTCCAAACTTCAAGATTTTCGTGAGGTCTCATACCAGTTACCTGTCACTTGTAACTTGTCACTAACTAAAAAGGCTGTCTATATCTTCGTCCGTAATTTCAGAGAAGAATGAATTCTGATTTACGCGGAAATTTTCCGAATCCTCGGTCGCTTCGTCAAGGATCGATGCCACCTCAAAGCTTCCGCGTTTTGTGCGAATTTTTACCAGACTGAGGGTAGAGCGTTCGTCGAATACAACGACAAGCAAACTCCGGCCAATAATGCTGATAAAGATACTTTCTCGTTCACCTTCGTGAAACACCGATGGAAAGGCATCTTCGCCGATCAGCTTCGCCATACTATTGGTCGCGGCTACGTTTCCCGCCGCCAGTGATGCGAAACTGGTCGTATCCATATCTCCGATCTCGCCGTGAAAAGCGATTGGCTGACCGTCACGGTCAATCAAAAATACAACGCGTGCAGCGCACTCGACCTTTAACCGTTCGAGGACGGTCTTAAGCTTTTGAAACTGATGTTCTTGTAATATAAAAGGCGTCTCTGCCATTTGATGTTCTCGTGCAAATTGCCGATGGGATAATCTATCTTCTGGTGATTTGTTTTGGCAAAGCGGCCGGCTGGACCTCGGCGTAAGGCCGCAAACCTAAATCTAACACACCGAACTAAATTTCGCCAAGTGTTTTTAATTTTGTCCCTTCTGAGACAGCTTTAGTGGCAAGTATTAAAGCTGGCTATTATATAGATTGCCAGCACTCAGCCCAAAATGCTAACATTCTGGTTGTCGGCGGCGCTCGCCGGTATCATTTTCCCGTCGGAAATGTCCTCGCTTTACCTAACACCTTCTGGCTAAATCCGTCTAAATGAAGCATCACCTATTTTCGGATAGTTCAACCGGCCTTAATTTTGTTGCGATCGGCGGCGGAAACGGCCTCTCCATGCTTTTATCGGGATTAAAGCGATTTGTTGACGCGTCTTTGGTCGAGCCGATATGGCTGGAAAACCTTTCGGCGATCGTCGCGGTAACGGATGACGGCGGGAGTTCGGGCCGTCTGCGAGACGAATTGCAAATGCTGCCGCCCGGTGATATTCGCAACTGCATGGTCGCTTTGTCTGAGGATTCACGGCTGCTTTCGCAGTTGTTTCAGCATCGGTTTCGAGGCGATGGCGATCTTGGCGGCCACAGTTTTGGTAATTTGTTTCTCGCGGCTCTGTCCGAGATCACTGGCGATTTTGCCGAGGCAGTTAAATTATCGTCCGAAATTTTGGCGAGCAAGGGACACATCTATCCTGCAACCGTAGCTGATGCCCGGCTCGCCGCGGAACTCCGGGACGGCTCGACGGTTCGTGGCGAGACAAATATTGCAAAAGTCGGCGGACAGATAAAGCGTCTTTATCTCGAACCTCAAGGCTGTAAGCCGATGCCCGAAACATTGGCTGCGATCAAAAATGCGAATGTTATCTCCATAGGTCCGGGTTCGTTATTCACAAGCTTGTTGCCGCCGATCCTGGTTGATGGTGTCGCCGATGCGATCGCCAAATCAAAGGCCGTCAAGATCTTTGTTTGTAATTTAATGACGCAGCCCGGCGAGACGGACGGACTCTCGGCCCGCCAGCATATCGAGACGATCCGGCAGTACGCACCGCAGATCGATTTTGATTACGTGATCGTGAATAATCGGCCGATCAACGAGACCCAGTTAACGAATTACACAGGCGAGGGTGCTGAACAGATCGGCGTGCACGGCTCTATCTCGCCCGCCACGATTGAAGGTGCCGAGATCGTGTATGGTAATCTGTTGGACGACAGCGATAAGGTTAGGCATCATCCTGACAAGCTGGCTCAGGTACTGTTGCTTTGTGCCCTGCAGCCGCGTGAAAAGGCCGCCGTTTGATCGAAATCTATGGCAATCGACACCGAGAAACCAAGAAATGTACAGGTCCTCATTATGGCCGCTGGTCTCGGTACGCGGATGAAATCGGGCCTAGCCAAGGTTTTGCATAAATTGGACGGCCGACCGTTAATTAACCACGTCTGCGAAGCCGCTATTAAATTAAAGCCGCAAAAGATCTATGTAATAGTCGGCCATCAGGCCCACGACGTAGAGGCCGCAGTATTGAACGAAACAGACAGGAATATAGCCATTTTTGCGTTGCAGAAAGAGCAACTCGGAACTGGCGACGCGGTAAATGCAGCTCGAGGATTGATCGAAAGCGGATGCACAACTTTGGTTGTTTTATCGGGTGACGTTCCGCTGATACGTTCCGAGACGCTGGCCGCACTCGAAAAACTTCATCACGACTTCGACGGCAGTGGTGCCGCATGCACAATCCTTTCAGTACGGCTCGACGATCCATCGGGCTATGGCCGGGTCGTCCGATCGGGCGATGGTTCATTTGTAAAGATCGTCGAGCAAAAGGACGCCACCGACGAAGAAAGGAAGATTGATGAGATAAATTCGGGTATCTATTGTTTTGATTCGAAAAAACTTTTTGCAGCCCTTACCGAGGTTAAAAACGAAAATGCGCAGGGCGAATTTTATTTGACCGATGTGCCGCAGATCCTTCTCCGGCAGGGCGAAAAAGTTGCGATCTTTCAATGCGACGACCCTCGCGAGGTTGAGGGCGTAAACGACCGCCGCCAGTTGGCCGAGATGGAGGAGGTGATTCGCCGTCGCACTATTTCGCGGCTGATGCTCGAAAGCGGTGTGACCTTTATCGATCCGCGAGCTGTTTACGTCAATTCACAGGCGGTCATCGGAAGCGATACTGTTATCCACCCCAATGTGACTGTAGCGGGCAAAACTGTGATCGGTGACGGCTGCATTTTGCATTCTGGGACCCGAATTGAAAATTCGGCAATCGGAAATGACGTCGAGATGCTGGACAATTGCCTGATCCGCGATTCCGAGATAGGTTCCGGCTGCACGGTTGGTCCGATGGCCCATCTTCGCGGACATGCCGTAATGGCCGAGGGGGCGAAGGTAGGCAATTTTGTCGAATTAAAGAAAACAATACTCGGTCGCGGCTCAAAAGCGAGCCATCTGACATATCTCGGCGACGCGACGATCGGTGAAAAAACAAACATCGGCGCCGGGACTATTACCTGTAACTACGACGGCAAGAACAAACACCAGACCCGCATCGGCGACAACGTAAAGATCGGTTCAGACACGATGCTCGTCGCTCCAGTAACTGTAGGCAATGGAGCTAGTACCGGTGCGGGAAGCGTCGTGACGAAGGATGTGGCGGAAAATCAGTTGGTTGTCGGTGTTCCAGCTAAGAAACTTAGTCGCTAAACACCGATCGGTCCTGTGATATTATGTGAAGAATGAACTCTAAGACGTCGCAAAAATCAAAAAAAGGTCTTGAGGTTGTTCGTGAGATAACCGTTGAACGCCCGGACCGGATGAAGCTTTCGGCCGAGGAATCGCTAAAACGAATGAACGATTTCGATAAAAGGAAGGATAAATTCATTGCCTCTATCCGTAAGAGCAAGGTTTGAAGTCTACATTCCCGATCAGCCCAGCCAAGCGTACCAGGATTTGGTAACAACGCTTGCCGAGGAATTTACGTTGGTCTTTGGCGGATGCACTGTCGTCAGCGGCCTCAACGGCAAATATCTTTCGAATTTCGGCCAGATTATCAACGACCGGATAACTCTTATCTACACCGATACTCCTTTTGATCTGCCCGAAAATTTTGACGCAGTTTCAAATTATTCGGATAAACTGCGCGAATCGTCGTTTCAGTCTCTAGACGAAGAGGCGATCCTGGTCACAGTTTGGCCTGTCTATCATTCATCTTAAATTATGTGCGGAATAGTCGGATACGTTGGAAATAAACAAGTTGTGCCGTTGATCATCGACGGGTTGCGAAAGCTCGAATATCGCGGTTACGACTCGGCCGGGATTGCCGTCGTTGATGACGACCGCAAACTCTCGCTGCGGCGGGCTGAGGGCAAACTTAGAAATCTCGAAGAAGCGATCCGCCTAAATCCGCTTGACGGAAACTACGGCATCGGTCATACGCGATGGGCGACCCATGGCCGTCCGACCGAGGAAAACGCCCATCCGCATCGCGATCAATCGGGCAAGGTCGTTGTCGTTCATAACGGCATCATCGAGAATTACCTGACCCTAAAAGAACGGCTCGCCGACCAGGGCCATAAATTTTACACCGAGACAGACACCGAGGTGGTCGCTCATATGATCGGCCATTATATAGACAACGAAGGGCTGTCGCTCGAACTCGCTGTCCGTAAATCGGTTAAAGAACTAAAGGGGATCTTCGCTTTATCGATCATCTCCGTTGATGAGCCGGATATGATCATTTCGGTTCGCGAAGGCCCGCCGGTCGTCATCGGCCTCGGCGACGGCGAATTTTTTGTCGCATCCGATATTCCGCCCATTTTGCAGCATACGCGCGACGTTTTCTTTCTCGGCGACCGTGAGATCGCGGTCTTGACCAAAGATTCGGTCCGTGTCACGGATTTTGACGGAAATATCGTCGAGCCTGAGCAGCAGCGTATCACCTGGGAC
>JBGTCS010000337.1:0-1582 GCA_041748715.1 Pyrinomonadaceae bacterium
AACGACAGCTTCGGATGGGCTTAATCCCTTGGAGATAAGACCGGCTCAGATATATTCTTTTCCTTTCAATCCTGATCCGTCCGATCCGCCGCCGGCCATTTTTACGAGGTTGGCCAACTTCCCTGCTCCGACGGCTTTTATTGCATCGACCCAGCTTTTGACGAGCAATTCGCTTGAGCGAATGGCTTTTAATTTGGGACTTTCTGAGTTAGGGCTGGGCAATCCCGATTTTCTGGCCGAAGTATTTTATTTTATACAGCCGACAGCCAACACACAGACACCTGTAAGCATAAACGTCGCCACGGGTGCGAGCCGGCAGCCGGTATCGTTCACGGCGTTGCCGACACCCAGTGCCACTCCATCGCCGACCGCGACTCCGACCGCCACACCTACCGGATCGCCCTCGCCGACTCCGTCCGCGTCCCCGACACCGACGCCCGTTACGCCGCCTGCGGTCTTTGGTATATCGCCCGGGATGCTGGCGATACTCGATTATCAAGCCGGGGTCAATCAACCCGTCGTTGCACGCACCGCAGTCGGTTCAATCATGCGCAGCTTTAGTTTGCCCATCGAATTAAGCGGGGTGACGATGACGATCAACGGAGCGGCGTGCGGGTTAAAGTCTGTCAGCCAGCATCGGATCGAATTTGTTGTGCCTCCGGCACTTTTCGCCGAATTTACCGGAACAAGTTATCCGCTCGTGATCAATAATAATGGTGTGGTTATGAAGAGCACCGTAACGATCGTTCCGACGCGTCCCGACCTTTTTAACCGCGAGATGTTCGCCAGTCCGGGAGGCCGTGCAAAGCTCTTTAACGTTACAAATACCGTTCATCGAACCGAACCATTTACAGTCCGAACTATCAGGCGCAAGGGTAATACGCTGGTGCCGACGGTCCTTCGTATTTATATGACGGGCGTGCAAAATGTCTCGGCTGGCCTGATAACCGTCAGGATCGGCGATCAATCGATAACCGGAACCAGCATTCTGTCCGGCGCTTCTATCGTCGAGCCGGGTGTCTATACTTTTGATTTCGAGCTGCCGGCAGCATTGGACGGCGCAGGCGATCAACCCGTCGTTGTGACGATCAATGTCGACGGACAGATTTTCACAACACGGCTCGATGATACGGCCGCTCGTGTGGCGATCCTCTAATTAACAATTCAAACTAAACTGAGCGAGGCGGGCCGATCCCGCCTTTTTCGTTTTGGTGCAAATTAGCCTTTCTTGCCTGACTTCGGCCCTTGGGATACAATTCATATAAACGAACTGCAATCTAATTGTAAAATCAGATCCTCTTTCAACGTATATTCTGAATAGAATTAACATCAGCAAGCGCATGAGAATGTGCCTCAACGGGAGGTAGAATAGACTATGGCCGGAAAAGATGTAAGCACGATGAAGATCTCGCCGAAGGTTTGGAAAAACGGTGAATTCATCAATTGGGACGACGCACGCATCCACGTGATGTCGCATGTTGTAAATTACGGCTCGAGCGTTTTCGAAGGTATTCGCTGTTACAACACCAGCCGCGGATCGGCCGTTTTCAGGCTTTCTGAGCATATGCAGCGTCTCGTCAAC
>JBGTCS010000338.1:0-8612 GCA_041748715.1 Pyrinomonadaceae bacterium
CGATCCAGACGCTATTTTAATGGACGAACTTTTTCACGTTACGCCCTCCGACCCCGCCGACCATGATCTGGATATTGATCTTTCACAGATCGGTAACAAAACGCTCTTCACCTCAGGATCGGTTTCGCCGTTTGACGTTCCCAATGAATCTGCCGCAACGGATAAGGAAGAATTGGCCGTCGAGGATTTTCTTTCCAACGGACATGAAAATCTGAATGTCCCACTTCTGTTTGAATCGACAGAACTTGAGAGTTCGGACAATGACGACCTGGATATTGCCGCCGAATCTATTGCTTTTACTTCGGCAGAACTTTCAACCGATTTCGAAAAAATATCCGCAGTGAGTTCGACGTTCGAAGAACTCACACCTCTCATACAGGACGAATCCGATCTTTTCGCGCCGGCGGACGAAATCGAAACCCTCGCAAATTCGGACACAAGCGACCTCTCTGAAAATGCCGACGAAATGTCCAGCGAAGTAGAAATGGACGATTCGGACCTCGATCTTACAATGTTTGCTGCTTCGGTGCCGGAATTGACCGATGTCGCTCAGACGGGGGCGATGGCATGTCCATTCTGCCAATCCGCAAATGATAAAAACACGTTTGAATGTGCATCATGCAAAGCGGTCCTGACATTTGCCGATCTGGAATTACTGCTTTCCAATACCCGTGCCGATAGACAGGCAGTTCAAAATGCGGTCACTCAGATGGAGGCCGAATGGAACTTGCGCGAATTTACCGAGCACGAGTTGACCGCCCTCAGCATCGGACATTTTAATCTGCATAACTACGACGCTGCTTTTAACTATTTGCAGGAAGCTGCACGGCTCGATGCGAACAATGTGATCCTCGGTGGACACGTTAATAAACTCGCTATCCGCCTCGATGAGATGAGACGTCAGACCGAAGTTCACGACGCCATGCCAAAGGGCAAAACAATTCTGGTCGTCGATGACAGTCCGACAGTCCGAAAATTGATTTCCGGAAAACTGGAAAAGTCGGGTCATAACGTTGTCTGCGCCGTCGATGGCATCGACGCGTTGGAAAAAATCGGAAATGGAATGCCCGACCTGGTTTTACTCGACATTGCCATGCCACGAATGGACGGCTACGAAGTCTGTAAAGAAATTCGGGCCAATCCTGCCGGTAAAGAATTGCCCGTTGTCATGATCTCCGGCAAGGACGGCTTCTTTGATAAAGTCCGCGGCCGCATGTCCGGTGCCTCCGGTTATATCACCAAGCCTTTTGGGCCCGAAACACTGATGAAAGCTCTCGAAACTTATCTCCTGCCCGAAACTGCCGAACTCGACTAACCCCGCAACATAAACGCCTGCGGCATAAATGGACCGCGAAAAACTCAAATCTTTTACACAGACTGCCGAGGTCGATCTGACATCGGTGCGGAGCAGTCTGCTGATTGCAGCCCAAATGGGCAACGCCTGTGACCTTTCGGTTCCGCGTCAGAGTCTGACGCGCCTAAAATCCGATAGCGAAGCTGCCGGCTATGCAACGGTTGTCGCCCTGTCGATTACGGCTCTCGAAAAAGTAGAAAACCTCGGGGTGTCGGTCGAATTCAGCCCGGCAAATGTCTATTCGATCCTCGACATCGTCGCCGAGATCGAGGCCGCGGTCTGGGATATCCCCACACCGGCAGATGATCCTGAATATGACATCGACAGCTTTGTCGATGCCATATTCGACGACCTGATGCTCGTTAACGACGGTCAGTCCGCCCCTCAAATCGCGGTCGAAGAGAAATTCGAGATCGATGATGAAACGCTTGATATTTTTAGATCCGAGGCCGATGAACTCTTATCAAACATTGCTGCCGATCTAAATGATCTCGCCAAAACTCCGGGTGATCAGCATGTTTTGTGGAACATCCGCCGAAACGCTCATACCTTTAAGGGCGCCGCCGGCATCGTTGGTCATAGGCATGCCTCCGAAACGGCCCACCGGATGGAAGACCTGCTCGACAAAATGGTCGAGATGGGGTGCGAGGCAGTTCCCCAGGTTCTTAGATTTCTAAATGCTTCGACCACCCGATTGGTCGAGATCGTCAGCTCACACGAAGCCGGCGAAAATTCAAACGGTCTCGACAAAAAATATCGGGACGCGATGGATTGGCTTTCGACTTCGATCCAATCGACCAGCGGATTCGATCTACAACCCGACGCCACTCCGGAACCGACGCCCGCATCAAGATGCGACACACCCCGGTCAACGACTACGCCGATCGTCCGGGTGTCGCTTGCCCGTCTTGACGAACTCATACAACTCTCGAACTCGCTTTTGGTAAACCGCTCCGACCTTGCCGAGGAGTTTGCGAATCTCAAAACCGGACCGGATTCTGGTTCGGAGTCGTCGGATAACCTCGGATCGTTATTTGAGGCCCAACGCAATTTAATCGATGACATCCAGGCAAAACTACTGCGGATCCGCATGGTCAAATTTGGAACGCTTGAGACACGGCTGAGCCGGGCCGTCCACGTCACATCCGTCGACGAGCACAAAAAGGCCGAACTTTCGCTCATAAATGGGGAAGTTGAGATCGATACGCAGGTCATCGACGCCCTGATCGAACCGCTGCTGCATCTGCTAAAAAATGCCGTCGTTCATGGCATCGAATCGCCGGACACCCGCCGGCTTTTGGGCAAACCGGAGTGCGGAGAAATAATCATTAGTATCGAAACCGACGACGATTCGCTCGTCATGTCCGTCTCCGACGACGGAGCCGGAATATCGGCGCAAAAAATCAAAGAGAAGGCCATCGCGAATGGAATTCTCACATCCGAACAGGCCGAGAGCCTCTCTGATCAGGAAGCATTTAACCTAATCTTTGATCGCGGGCTAACGACGGCAGAAAAGATCGATCTGAATGCGGGACGCGGTGTCGGGATGAGCATCGTTAAGGAAAGCGTTGAGAACCGCGGAGGAACCGTTGTTGTCGAGTCGCTCGCACAACAGGGCACAACCGTCCGGATCGAGATGCCGCTGACAGCGGCGAGAGCCGAGACTTCGCCTGGTGCAACTCAGGAAACGGAACAGGCCATGGACGATTCGAAGCGTCCGTTGGCCCTGATCGTCGACGACAGTGCGAGCATACGGCGGCAGTCGACCGCGCTCGTCCAGAACGCAGGTCTGCGTGTTATCACCGCGAATAACGGAGCCGAAGCTCTGGAACTGATGCTGTCCGGCGACTGGCTGCCTGAGCTGATACTCTCGGATGTTGAGATGCCGCAGATCGACGGATGGGAATTTTTGGCATTTGTAAAAACTGACGAATTGTTTGGCTCGATCCCGGTCGTGATGGTCACGTCGCTGGACGCACCTCATCATCGAAAACGAGCATTCGACCTCGGTGCCGTGGACTTTATTAATAAGCCATTAAACACCGAAGATATCAACCAAATCTTACTAAAATTAGGTATCCCAACTTCAAGTTAGGACTTTGGCGGTTTACTCGGCCTGATCTCAATTTTGCTCGGCAGAGCACGCGGATCCATTGCCAGCAGATCCACTATAACCTGAGCAATATCCTCGGGTTGGAGCTGCCACGATTTTTCCTCCGACGGCGTGTCATTGCCGAAATAGGTGTTTACACTACCCGGGCAGATGTAGCTGACCTTAATATTGTCTTGGCGAACCTCTTGCATTAACGCTTCGGAAAAACCGTTCAAACCAAATTTTGACGCATTGTAGGCGGCCATTCGCGGATGTGCGTTTTGGCCGGCGAGCGATGAAATATTAAAAATATAACCGCCGCCACGCTCTTTCATCATCGGTATCGCGTAATGGCAACAGTAGAAAACACCAAACAGATTTGTTTCGACAGTCTGCCGAAATTCATCGCCCGACAGTTCCTCGACCGTTTTGCCAAAAACACCCATTCCTGCGTTGTTTACCAAAATATCGACACCGCCGAAGACGCGTTCGCAATCAGCTAACATGGAACGTACCTGCATCTCGTCACGCACGTCGCAGTCGCCGCCCGCCGCGTTTCCTAATTCGGAAAGACAGCTTACAGCGTTGTTAACATCCGTGAGGTCTCGTCCGCAGACGAAAACGCTTGCTCCGGCTTTGACGAGGCTTTCGGCTATCGCATAACCGATGCCTTTTGTACCACCTGTAATGACTGCAATCTTATTTTTCACGATTTAAATTTCGCCGATTCTGATTACTGATCTCGCGCCTTACGATTTTCGTCCATCCGAATCGACACCGGCAACATAGCTGAATACAACCCCGACTCAATTCGGGCCAACGAGAAAAGGCCGCGTTATTTTTTTTCTCTTGCTGATCCAAAATCCGGAAACTTATCGCCCTTTCGGAACTTGATCGTCGGAGCATTTTTTCGGCTTATTTGCTTCCAAAGTATCGTAACCGAGCCGTCGTCGCTCTTCCTTATTACGCGGAAAACATAAATCGAATCCCTTCGTTCCTTAAACTTTAAATAACTCAGTATCGGGATTTCCAAGTGTCCTCCGGCCTTAAACTCAATTTCCCGGATCGCGTAGGTCGTATATCCCTCCGCAGCAACTCTATCGGCGAAATGATAACCGGCTGCGTCGACGCCTTTTGAGAATAACGAAACGGACCGACTGGCCGACGCGGGCGTTAGATAAGGCTGAAAATCATCGAGAAGTTTTAATGCCGCATGCATCGCCGTTACGCTTTCGATCGGCTCATTACCCAGCGAAACCATGATCGTCTGTGTCAAAAACGATGTGTTAATAAAATTATCGTAATAAAACCCGATGTCATGATCGCCACCAAGTGCATACTTGCCGGTTCGAAACAAAAAATAGTTACTATCCGGCACGAATCCCGTGCAATCGCCATCGACGCGAATAAGATTTTTTTCGACACAACCATTGTCAGGAAATAGTTTAAATATTCCCGTATTTTCGCCTTTCAGGAACTCACCGTATCGGACGTGATCTTCCCGATCGACCCGGCGCATCTGATCAAGTCTCTCGCGGCTCGCTTTATCTAAACGCGCGGTACGATACAACCTGCCGCGAATCGTCATTTCATTCGCCCGACGCAGAACTCCGTCCATCTCGCGCATACGGGCAGCGAGATCTATTTCGCGGCGCTCAGCTTCAAATTGGGATGAGACCGATATTGCAGAAAGACAACAGACCGCTAGAAGGACCGAAAAATATAAGATTTTCCTCACAAATAACACCTCCGCAATTTGTTCTGAAATTCGTGACGAAACTAAAACGATGTGCTGGAGCGTACGAACGTCAAAGTTTCGCTTTTAATAGTTCATTGACTATCGTCGGATTTGCTTTCCCTTGAGATGCTTTCATCACCTGGCCGACAAAAAAGCCGAACAACTTTTCGTTCCCGCCGCGATACGCCTCGACATTTGACTGATTTGCCGCAATCACGTCATCCACAATTTTTTCGATCTCTCCGCTGTCTGAAACCTGTTCATAACCCTTTTCTTTGATGACATCTGGGGCGGTTTTTCCGGTCGCGAACATCTCAACCAGAACATCTTTGGCCTGATTATTGTTGATAGCCCCAGAAATGACCGTTTTGATCAGTTCGGCCATGTCCTCGGCCGTTAACAGGCTCTCGCTGATCGGTGTGCCCGAGTTATTTAACTCTTTGGTCAATTCGCCGAGAATCCAATTAGCCGACAATTTGGGATTCACCGTAATTCGGGCTGTCGTCTCAAAATATTGAGCTAGATCCCTGTCCGCAACAAATTGCGAAGCGTCAGCAAAGCTAAGGTCATAAACGTCGATAAAACGATCCCGCATCGTATCCGGCATCTCCGGCATTTCCCGCTTTACCTGTTCAATATATTCAGCAGTAACCTTTAACGGCTGCAGATCTGGTTCTGGAAAGTAGCGGTAATCATGTGCGTCCT
This sequence comes from Pyrinomonadaceae bacterium, assembly GCA_041748715.1. Classification (GTDB taxonomy): domain Bacteria; phylum Acidobacteriota; class Blastocatellia; order Pyrinomonadales; family Pyrinomonadaceae; genus OLB17. Next base: position 5,890 of record JBGTCS010000338.1, read on the forward strand.
CTTTACCGCGCATAAATCGCGTTACGCTATTTTTTTCATCCCAAAGACGAGATTCCTGATTAACGGGTTCTCCTTTTTCATGGGCCTCGATCTGTCGCTCAATCTCAAACTCAATAGCTTTCTGCATAAAGCGGACCGAGTTTAGATTTTTTAATTCAACTTTGTTTCTAAATTCCGGTTCGCCGATCTTTCTGACGGACACATTGGCCTCGCACCGCAGGTTCCCTTTTTCCATATCCGCGTCGCTGGCGCCAACCCATTGCAAAGCACGGCGAACATGGTTGACATAATCGTATGCCTGCCAGGACGTGCGAAAATCAGGCGATGTGACGATCTCGCCAAGCGGTGTCCCGGCCCGGTTTAGGTCGACATATGAGTATTTATTTGTCTCGGGCAGCCCCTCGTGCACATTTTTCCCGGCGTCCTCTTCGAGATGCATTCGCTGGATGTGGATAGTCATCGGATGCCATTCGCGGGCGTGGCCCGATTCGTCCCGCTCGGCCGTGAGAATGGTTAAATTGCCATTTGCCGAGAACGGTTTGTCATATTGAGAGATCTGATACCCTTTTGGCAGGTCGGGATAAAAGTAATTCTTGCGAGCAAATATCGAGGTTTCCTGAATTTCGAGCCCGAGAGAAAGCGCCGCCCTGGCCGCAAGATCGATCACCCGTTTATTCAAAACCGGCAACGCTCCGGGCAGGCCGAGACATACCGGGCATGTATTAGCATTTGGCTCGCCGCCAGTCTCGACCGCACAACTGCAAAAGATCTTCGACGCCGTCGCCAACTGCGCATGAATCTCCATCCCAATGACTGCTTCCCAACCTTGTTTCATATTTCTAATATCAGATCGAAGATAATCTTTCCTCAATAAGCGAATTGAGGCTCTTACCGCTTTTTTTGGCTCTCAAAAATAGTTTGTGGTGAAGCGAAGGAGAAATTCGTAAAACAAAATTACCAGAAAATGGTTTATCCGGCTCTTCGTTTCTTTCACGACAAAACTCCAAATAATCGTCCACCGAATTCTTAAATTCGCGCTTTAGCTCGGTGACCGATTTGCCCTGAAACGTTATTACATCGCGCGTGTTTACGACCTCGCCATGAAATGTTTCGGTCTCATCGTCGAATTTAACTGCGGCTTCGTAGTTCTTATACTTCATCCAAGTTAATGATCGCCTCCGTCAGGAACCGACGGAGCGAAACAACTGCCCCCTTATCAATCTCTTTCTGCGGATACGGACGATGAAATACAGCCCTCACGCCATTGAGCGCCACTCTAATTCTGGATCCCCGCCCTTCGCTCAACTCCGCACCGACCGCGATAAGCAATTTTTCAATGTCCACCCAAGCGATATTCGATCGTACAGGACTTTCGAAAAGAGCGTTCAAAGTTTGCCGGTGCTTATTTCACCTCGAAAATAGTATCACAAACCAGTATTACACAAAGACGTATTTTTTATGAGCGTTCGAAGTTCTGGGATCCGCAACCTTACCGTCTCTGTATTTTAATTAACGGCCGCGATGGTGTCCGAGATCCGGTCGGCCAAAACTGTCCGCCTGCAAAATAACCCGGCTGTTGATAAAAGATCTGACGCTGCGGGTAATGATGCTTTCGCCCGTAGGACCAGAAATAGGTCCGTTGTTGATAACGTTCCTCCACGACCTGCTGCGGCGCTGAGTAATAGCGAGCCGTTTGAGCCGCAGCTTCGCGCTGCATCTGAAGCCGTTCGCGTTCTAAACTTTCCGATCTGAGCTTTGCCGACAGAGCCTCGGTCTCAACGCGGCTCTGTTCGCGTCGGCGATCCAGTTCTTCGGGCGATGGCAAGCCAAGCCTTGCATAATTTTCGCGATAATCGCGTTCAGCCTTTAATCGCTGCTGTTTATACGACTCAAGGGTCGCATTTGTCACAACCCGGGTCTGTGCCGAATAGGAAATCGCCGTCGCCATTACAAAAAATATAGATGCCGCAATTTTAAATCTCATAACATGCCGCTCCTTTTTGATCGATTTTAACACGATATCTGATGCTTAGAACAGAAGCAAAAACCGCCCATAAAATATGCAAGAGACGCGAGATCAAGATAATGGATGTTTTCCATTCCTCGATTTCCGCGTCTCTTGGCCCGACATTGCGGGCAGATAGAATCGGAGCTCTAATTAAAAACCAAAGCTGAGCCCGATCCTCGCGCTAGCTCCGGCCGTGCGAAAACCATTCTCAAAATAGTCCTGATCAAAAATATTTTCGATCGTTCCAAAAAGCCGCAATGTCATCCCCTCGCGTCGCAGAGCGAACGTATAACCCGCCGTCAGATCACCTTTTCGATTACCGTCAAAGCGGTAAATATACGTCGAAAAAGTCGAATTGCTAAAGATCGGCGCAAGATATGTCGATGTCGCGAGATAATCAAAATTCACCCAAAACCGGTTAAACCGCTGCGTCGCAACCAGCGTGAATTGATGATCCGGGATCCCGAGCGTCTGGTTAACACGGCTGCCCGATACCTGAGGCGTCCGCTGATCGCTGTTTGTAAATGTATACGATGTGAAAATGTCCGTCGATGACCTCGGTCGGATCTTTGCGCTAAATTCAACGCCGCGGGCGATACCGCCTTTTTGATTTTGGAATCCGCCAAACGGACGCGATGTCGAGCCAATATTTGGCACCACATTTCCGAATCCGATAATGTCGCGGAGCCTGGTGTAGAAATAGGTAGCGGATAAT
>JBGTCS010000339.1:0-7814 GCA_041748715.1 Pyrinomonadaceae bacterium
TAATTTGTGTAATAATAGACAGCGTGATGGATATCACCAAGTATAAAAAAAAGATTGCAGAGCTTTGCGTTAAGCATGGCATTCGGCGTCTGGAATTCTTCGGCTCGGTGCTGTCACCCGATTTTGATGAAGAAAGCGATATCGACTGTCTTATCGAGTTTTCCTCTGATCCTGGAAACCATTTTGATCGTTACTTTGACCTGAAATACGAACTCGAAGGGGTTTTCGGGCGCGAGGTTGATTTGGTTGTGGACACGGCGATAAAAAATCCCTATTTTCGGCAAGCGGTCGACAGTTCCCGCAGGTTGATCTATGCCGCATGACATCAGAAAACTCTGTTTTGATATTCTGAAGGCGGTTGCAGATATCAAAACATTTACCGAGGGACTAGATATTGCTGAATATCGCCGTAGTCGGATTGTGAAACTTGCGGTGGAACGCGACTACGAGATTATTGGTGAAGCTCTAAAACGGATGCAGATTCGATTTGAATCGACGTTTTCTACGAATTCTGATGGCCGAAAGATAATTGGTTTTCGCAATTTACTTGCTCACGCATACGACGATATCGCTGATGAGATCGTTTGGGATATCACTAATTCCAACTTATCCACTCTTCAGGCGGAGATTGAAGAACTATTAAAAAATTACAAATGAACGACTTTTTTACAGAAGATATTTCTAATGTTGATCCGTCGATCAGCAACGCCATCGACGATGAAGTTCGGCGGCAGACGGACGGGCTGGAGTTGATCGCATCCGAGAACTTTGTTTCCGAAGCGGTGTTACAGACGATGGGGACCGTTTTTACAAACAAGTATGCCGAAGGGTATCCGGGCAAGCGTTATTACGGCGGGTGTGAATTTGCCGATGTCGTGGAGCAATTGGCTATTGACCGGGCGAAGGAGATATTCGGGGCGGAACACGGGAATGTCCAGCCGCATTCCGGAGCCCAGGCGAATATGGCCGTTCTGTTGACGGCGCTCGACCATGGCGATCAGATCCTGGGGATGAATCTATCGCACGGCGGGCATTTGACGCACGGGCATCCACTCAATTTTTCGGGTATCAATTACAAAGTTGCCGACTACGGTGTAAATAGAGACACCGAGCAGATCGATTATGACGAGCTGCAGCGAATCGCCGAGGAAAGCAGGCCGAAACTGCTGATCTGTGGAGCGTCCGCGTATCCGCGAACTATTGATTTTCAGCGGATCGGAGAGATCGCCCGCGGTGTCGGTGCAAAAGTGATGGCCGACATTGCACATATCGCGGGCCTGGTCGCCGTCGGATTGCACCCGTCACCGATTCCGCATTGCGAATTTGTTACAACGACGACGCATAAAACGCTTCGCGGGCCGCGCGGCGGTTTGATCCTGTGCCGCGAAGAGTTTGCCGCCGATGTTAACCGCAGCGTCTTTCCGGGGGTTCAGGGCGGACCACTTGTGCACATTATCGCGGCAAAAGCCGTTTCGTTTGGCGAGGCGTTGCAGGATGGTTTCAAATCTTATCAGCAGCAGATCATCGACAATGCAAAGGTTTTGGCCGAGACGCTTTCAAACGCCGGGTTGCGGCTTGTATCGGGCGGCACGGACAATCATCTGTTGCTGGTCGATGTATTTATGGACGGCAAGGGCATCACCGGCAAGGTCGCCGAAAAAGCCCTCGGGGACGTGGAGATCACCGTAAACAAGAACACGATACCGTTTGACACCAACAAGCCATTTGTCGCGTCGGGCATCCGCCTGGGAACGCCGGCACTGACGACGCGTGGAATGATGGAAGCCGACATGAAACTGATCGGCGATATGATCGCATCCGTAATTCTCGAGCCGGAATCGGAAGAAGTAAAGACCCGGGTTCGTCGCGAGGTGGCTGAGTTGACCGCTAAATTTCCCATGTATCCGGGCAGGTTAAAGCCGAAAAGAAATGACGCGACCTCGGCCGCCTAAATTTGGAGCGTGGAAATGAACAGAGCTTTTATTCGTTTCAAAATACTGGTTGTGATGGTTTTTGTTTTCGCGGCAGGGGCTGGGTCAGCATTAGCCCAAACCGGCAGCCAGCAAACGATGCCGCCTGATTTCAAATCGGACGGCTGTAGCCTGTTTCCGGATGGTAATTATCGCGATTGCTGCGTCGAACATGACAAAGCTTACTATTTTGGCGGATCGCTTAAGGAGCGAAGTGATGCGGACAAACAGCTCTACAGATGTGTAAAAGCAAAAGGCGGTCGATGCAACAAGATGACAGCCAGAATAATGTGGCTTGGCGTCAGAGTCGGTGGCGTGTCATTTTTACCGACGCCGTTTCGCTGGGGGTTTGGGAATAAATTTCCCAGAAAAGAACCTGTTGAGGAAAAGCTGCAAAAATCAGAAAAACCTACCGACCACTGATCTCGCCTTCCATCTCGATTTGATCAAGTATCTCGCGAGCCTCTTCCGATTCAAATTCGTACGCTTTTTGCTCCAAAGCAGCAGCCGCAATACCTGCATACAGCGGGTCGTCCAAGATCTGCATTAATGACTGAAGCGGCATCATCGCCAGCGTTTCATAGGCTATGGCGCGGATTTGAGGGAGGTCGGTCTGTCTGACTATCTCGGCTATTTCGCTCGCCGAATAGCGCTTGCTCAAATGATCCGCCAAGGCGTCCAACCGGTTATAGTCATTGTCTTTTATAGCTCTTTCGCCAAGCTGCATAAAGACCTCGGCCGACGCCGACTGCGATTCCAACACGCGAACGCAGGTGTCGGCGAGTTGAGCTATTTCATCGAGCTTTTTATCATCGGCCTTTACTTCGCTTGAATTTGTTTCTTCGTCGAGGGCCGTAAGCAGGCGACTTACTTCCCAATCTGCGTGAGCATCGTAGGAGAATTTTTGAGATTTGGTATTTGCGGGTGCGGCGGTGTTGGACTGCATCGCTCCAACGAGCATTTTCTGGGTGATAGGCCGCAGGCCTTCCCAGACACTAGCAACCCTTCCGCTGAATTCGTTTATCGTCATGTCAATTTATTAAGTTTGCAGTCCGAGCCTAGAGTTGTCAAGCTCGTTTTCGGGTGGCCACCATTTCGCGAAGACGGCCCTCGACGGCTTTCAGGTGATTCTCAAAATCCGGATCAAATTCATCGATCCGCTCGACCAAAGCGACAGGTGTTTCGCCTAAAAACCGTATTTCCCAGGCGGCTTCGCCCGAGGTCGGCTGACGCGAAAACCAAGCCGCATCTATGTCCGAATCAAATACTTCGACATTGCCGAACAGTGTTGATCGGCTTCTATCAATTCGCCCAGACAACGCCGCAGAAAGCAAAACACGGCGGAGGATCCAGCCGTGTTTTTTATATGTGGCGATCGTTTCGCTGATCGTGTCGATGTTGATCATCGAGACTCTCTATCGGGCACGGGCGGCATAGGAACGTTAACTACTTTTGGTTTGCTGGCGTTGGTGTTGGAGTTTGAAACTGGCGGAATCGCATTATTCACCGCCGCGTTAGCAGCATCGCGTTCGCGGCGCTCCTGCCCGTGGCCCGGCGATACGTAACTGCCGGCAAAAGCATCACCAAAAGCTAGCTTCCACGCGCCATCCTCATAAATAAATGGGATGTCTTCCCACCGGGTTTCTTTCGAATTCCAGACTTCTACGGCGCCCATATTGTCCTTGATTCGCTCGTCGCGCATTTTTGGCATCGTGTCCGAAAATGTCGTGCCCGTAAAACCATTTTCATACATCTTTTCAATAGGAGTTTCGTTTTTTGCTGCGGCCATCAAGCCAAACTCGATCGTTTTTTTGGACAATTCTTTTTTGATCGTTTCTGTGTTTTTGCTTTTGACCGCATTGAATACACGCTTGTACGACTCGGTTGGCGAGTCGGTCCCGGTGACGGTTGGGCCGCCGCCGTTTTTGGCAACGTCACCTCCGCAAGCGAAACCAAGAGCCAGTAGAGACAACAAAATCAAAAGTAAAAGTGGTCTGAACATAATATAAATCTCACGGGCCGATCCGGCCCAAAATATGAATACCGAGAATATAATACCGGCCTAACCAATTGCAAACTACGCTCTAAAGCCTGAATGTCGGGGTTTAAGATTGGTAATTTGAGTTGTGGGTTGGATAATGTATTTAATGAGAGCACTGCAAATTCACAACGGTAAACTGACACTCGCCGATCCGCCAAAACCAGCGAATCAGGCCGAAGCTTTGGTTCGCGTTGTCATGTCGGGTATTTGCAACACCGATTTAGAGATAGCTCGTGGTTACGCGGGTTTTGAGGGGACGATCGGGCACGAATTTGTGGGCATTGTCGAACGGGCAGATGATGCTATGCACCTCGTCGGAAAGCGGGTGACCGGCGAGATCAACGCGGGCTGCGGGGAATGTGAAATGTGTACGGGCGGCGATTCGCGTCATTGCCAGGACAGAACTGTGCTTGGAATTGTAGGCCGTGACGGGGCGCATGCGGATTTCCTGCAGTTGCCATCGCGCAATTTGGTCGAGATCCCCGACAATGTCACGGACGAACAGGCCGTATTCGCCGAGCCGTTGGCAGCGGCATTTGGAATTACCGAACAAATCCAGGTCCAAGCGGACACAAAAATAGCGGTGATCGGCGACGGCAAATTGGGGCTGTTATGTGCGATGAGCCTTGCCCTAAAATCACAAAATGTCACGATCATCGGCAAACATGCGGCAAAAATGGCGCTCGCTCAAAAGGCCGGTGTGGATTGTGTTTTGTTGGGTAATGTTTCGACCGCTATGGCTAAGGAATTTGACGTCGTCGTCGAAGCCAGCGGATCCGAATCCGGATTTTCGACCGCTCTCGATCTGGTCAGACCGCGAGGCAAGATAGTTTTAAAATCTACATTTCACGGCACACCGGTCTGGGCGGCGTCGCGGGTCGTCGTCGATGAGATCACGATAGTTGGCTCCCGATGCGGCTGGTTCGCACCGGCCATCGACCTGTTAAAAGCTGGGGCCGTCAATGTCGATGGATTGATTGAAAAGGTAATGCCCCTCTCGAGCGGTGTCGCGGCAATGGGGGCCGCGTCCGCAAAAGGTTCGCTCAAGATTCTTCTGCGGCCTTAGGATCCAGAAGCCGCCATCGAAAAACCCGCAGTCCTCTTGCCGTCAGGAAACGATCCAAAATCGGCGTCCGAGAAAAAGAAACTCTATTTTGCTATAATTTAGACAATGCTTTCACTTACAAACTTGCGTACTTTGATGAGGTGTTTATGTTCACAAATGACTTAGAGGTGACACCGAGCCAGACCGTCGGGCGGGTTTTCGTGACCGCGATGATGGTGCTTTTGGCTGCTGCGGGAAATTTGATCGCTCAACCTGAAAGGGTCACGCGATCGTTTGCTGAGATCGCAAAACAGGTTGAGCCGGCGGTCGTAAGTATTGACACCAAAGGCAAAACTCCGCAGCTCGCGGCTCGCGAAACGATCACCCAGGGCGATGGCAGCGACATAATCGAGCTGCTCCGTCGGCAGACACAGCAGCGGCCGGTTCGGGCCGTCGGCAGCGGATTTATTGTCGATAAGTCGGGTTACATTGTCACAAACGCACATGTCGTTGACGAAGCCGCTCGGATCACTGTCAAACTCGATTCGGGCGAGGAATTTTATGCAACCGTAGTCGGCTCGGACGAGCAAACCGACATAGCAATATTAAAGATTGAGGCGAGACGCGATCTGCCGTTTATTAAGTTTGGCGATTCGGATCGATCAGAGGTTGGCGATTGGGTGCTGGCGATCGGGTCGCCGTTTGGTCTTGCAAAAACGGTCACCGCCGGTATCATTTCGCAGAAACAACGGGAAACGCCCTACGCGTCGGCATTCCAGCGTTTTATTCAAACCGACGCGGCGATAAATCGTGGCAATTCGGGCGGCCCGCTCGTAAATTTGGATGGCGAGGTGATCGGTGTTAATTCGCAGATCGCAACCTCGACAGGCGATTCAAATGGCATCGGGTTCGCGTTGCCCTCGCGTGTGACGCAGGATGTTTACGCTCAGATAGTAAAGAATGGGAAGGTGCGGCGCGGGTATCTGGGTGCATATCTCGATTCGGTTAAAAGTGAATTTGCCGCTGTGTATGGTCTCAAGGACGTTCGCGGAGCGATAATCACTGCGATTCGCGATAAGCAGAGCTCGGCGGCTCTCGCAGGTTTTCAAGCAGGGGATGTAATCGTCGAGTTTAACGGCGCTTTGGTCGAATCGGCTCAGGATCTCATCGCAAAGGTGGCATCCACACAGCCGGATCAAACCGTGACCATCAAATTTTTACGCGAGAACGGAGCCAATCTCGAATCAAGATCTGTAACGACAAAACTTACCGAACGGCCGTCGTCACGCCGGTCCGATGACGAACCGGACGAACGCGTGGTTCTGCCCGTTAACGGTGTAAAAGCTGAGGGCAAACCATTTGGCTTGACGCTCAATGAAATGACATCTGCGTTGGCCGATAAATATGGCCACAGCGAGCGAAAGGGGCTGATTGTGAGAGAGATCGATCCGTCGAGCTTTATCTCGGATGTAAAGGACTCGCTCGGAGCCGATGCCCTCGTCGAGGGCGATTTGATCCAGCGGATCAACAGAGCAAACGTAACCGATCTTAAATCATTTATTGCCGCGGTTGCGAAATTAAAAATAGGTGACGCGGTCGTTCTCCATGTCGTTGGATATAGTCCCAGATCGAGCGTTCGTGATCTTAAGATAGTTCAGTTTACAATTAGATAGAATATTCAGGGTTCCTGATTAGCCGGGTTGCTGCTCTGTCAACGGCCAGCAGCGACCGGCCCAAATTTATAAAATATGGCAACAAATAAGCAATCGTCGGCCAATCAGGCCGTCAAAAAATATCATAATTATATCGGTGGCGAATGGGTCAAATCTTCGTCAGGGGAATGGTTTGACAACGTCAATCCGGCGGACACGACGGATATCGTCGGCCGATTTCCGGTATCAAATGAAGACGATGTAAATGCGGCGGTCGAAGCGGCAACGAATGCTGCGACACGTTGGCGTCGAACGCCGGCTCCAAAACGTGCGGAGATCTTGTTTACGCTCGGGGAGATTCTGCGCAAGAACAAGGAAACATTTACTCAGCAGATGACACGCGAAATGGGCAAGGTGCTCAAGGAAGCCGGCGGCGACGTTCAGGAAGCGATCGACTGCACATATTACACAGCCGGCGAAGGGCGTCGCCTTCATGGGTTTACGACACCGGCCGAGATGCCGAACAAATTCGCCATGTGCGTTCGTCAGCCGGTCGGGTTGTGCGGGCTGATCACGCCTTTTAATTTTCCAATGGCGATCCCGTCATGGAAACTGATCCCGGCCCTCGTTTGCGGCAACACCGTCGTTATCAAATCGGGCGAAGACGTTCCTCTCTCGACGATCAATCTGGTCAAATCATGCGAAGAGGCAGGCATACCAAAGGGCGTAGTCAACGTGGTCAACGGATATGGTTCGGCAGGTGCGTGTTTGGTCGATCACAAAGACGTTCGGCTTATTTCGTTCACTGGCTCGACCTCGACAGGCAGAATAATCGCGGAGGCTTGTGCCCGCGATAATAAGATCGTCTCGCTGGAAATGGGCGGAAAGAATGCGATCATCGTGATGGATGACGCAGATATCGATAACGCGGTCGAAGGCTCGCTTTGGGGAGCATTCGGCACAAGCGGACAGCGGTGTACAGCATCGTCACGTCTGATCGTTCATAAAAAGATATACAAGAAATTCTGCGAAAAACTGGTCGAAAAGGTCAAAAATCTGCGAGTGGGCAACGGCCTGGACGCCAAGACCGAGGTCGGTCCCGTCAT
>JBGTCS010000340.1:0-1581 GCA_041748715.1 Pyrinomonadaceae bacterium
TTTGTCGGCTGAAAAACGGATATCCCGATAGATGCGGAAAAGGCAGGTTTTAGGATGGACTGCGGCGACCGCATCATCAAATTCTGCGACTTTGCCGATCAGATATCCAGTGAGTGCGGTTAAATTGTCCTGTGCAGCATCAAACCGGGCCTTATTCGCCTGGAACCAATCGCGATTATTGTTTTTCTCAAGTTCTTTGAGAAAATCAAGCGTTTCTTGTAGCAGCATGGCCGGTATTTTAACACGGCGGATTCTCAAGTCGAAGGTTGGACCTTGATGCAACAAGATGCCGGTCTAGCCGCCGTGTGCTGCTGCCGCGCGTTCGTTAAGCTGTTCGGGTGTCAGATCTTCGACATGGGTCGCAAATCCCCACAGATGACCGAAAGGATCTTTAAAGTGCCCTGAGCGGTCGCCGTAGAATTGATCGGCGACGGGCTTTATTACTTCCAGGCCCTCGGCGACTGCCTTTTCGCAAAACGCATCGACATCCTCTACATAAATGTACAGACTGACCGGCGAACCGCCGATCGTCTCGGGGCTTTTTGCCATCGGTGGAAACTCGTCGGCAAGCATAAATATTGCGTTACCGATCTTCATCTCCGCGTGGCCGATCATTCCGCCTCCGCCGATTCGGAACAGCTCCACGGCCCCGAACGCCCGTTTGTAAAACTCGATCGCTCCTTCCGCATTTTTGCACACGAGGTACGGGGTGATGCCCTCATAGCCCTCTGGTATTGCTTTGACAGCCATAAAATTCCTCCTTATTGATTCGAATAAAAAGAATTTATTCCCGAATCGGGATTATGTCAAGATTTCGTGCAATGTTGAGTTGCCGGAACGTGGACGGTAGACTTGAGCTAGATCACCGTCAGCTATTTTTTAATCGATAAGGGGAACACACGTCATGGCAACTAGTTCAGAGTGGCACGAAGACTACGACAAAATGAGCGAAGCTTCGCGAAATTTTTCGCGTGCGATAAAATCCGTTCAGGAAGAATTAGAAGCCGTGGACTGGTACAACCAGCGAGCGGAACAAACGTCTGACAAACAGCTAAAAAAGATCCTCGAACACAACCGCGACGAAGAGATTGAACACGCCGTTATGGCCCTCGAATGGCTGCGTCGAGCAAATCCGAAGTTTGATGAACACATGAAAACCTATCTGTTTTCGGAGGGCGACATTCTGGAGATCGAAGAAAAGGCCAAATAATTAAAATGGTGATCTAACGCCCGGCTTGTTTGTTTATCGCGAGAAATTCCATGGCAAAAATTAAATCCGCATTTCAAGAAATACCTCTCGCCGAGTGGCGTGCCACCAAAAATACGCTGCATTTGTTTTTGCAGATCATCGGCAAGATCCGGCTAAAAACGCATCCGCGGATCAATCATTGGTGGCATGTACCGCTCTATGTCAGCCCGCGTGGTCTGACGACACGGACCATTCCCTACGCTGGCGGAAGTTTTGAGATCGAATTCGACTTTAAGGATCATGAACTCAAAATCCGAACGAGCGATGGTCGTGTCGAAGATTTTGCACTTTACGACGGTTTGACCGTTGCAGATTTTTACGCCAGCGTGATG
>JBGTCS010000341.1:0-6398 GCA_041748715.1 Pyrinomonadaceae bacterium
TGATATTCGTGAATTTTCATAAGAGTTGGACCCGATTTGAAAGTAAGAGTTTAGCCTTCGGCACCATAAAAATCAAAGGCCGGGCATTGCCCGGCTCTTTGCAAACATCAAAAGTCTATTTCTTAAGGGATATTGATCACGAGCTTTAACATTTTCCACTCGCCTTCGCGCATCACGTATTCAAAATCAAATCGTAAGCCGAATGGTTTTGTCGGGAAGTTTCCCGCCGCCATTAATATATTGAGATTTTTCTCGTGCCTGACGCTCGGTGGGCTGGAAAATTCGGCGTCCAATTTCTCTGCCTTTTTTAATATGGGAACGACAATTGATTTTTTGTCGGTATACGACTTGAATGCTTCCGTCATCTCGTCAACCGTGTATGTCGACTGAAAATCAGACGAGGATTTTTCATGGATAACGGAAAAATCGCCGGAATCAACAGCATCTTCGAATTGTGAGATAGTTTCTTTGACAAGGGCCTCGACCACCTCGGTCGACGGCAGCGAATCGTCCCCTGTTTTCGTGCCGCTAACGTTGTCCGGACTCGAACTGTTGGCAGTCTCATTGCCTTGGCTGGTCTTGGCCAGATCGAACAATTTGCCGCAGCTGCATCCTAAAGCAATCGTCCCGACGATGCTAAGAGCGAGAAGGCCGCTCAGTGTCGCGTTTTTACCATAAAACAGTTCAACATAAAGCTTTTTCATGTCATCTCCATTTTTTTGCTTCGACCGACAGGTAAACGGCCGAGATAATTATTGATGCCGCTCAACCAATTTCAAAAGCGAACGAATCGCCACGCCGGTTGGCCCCTTCGCCTGATGGGGTTTGACATTGTCGGCCCAGGCCGTGCCAGCTATATCCAGATGCGCCCATTTTGCCTTATCGATAAATTCCTGAATAAACACCGCCCCCATGATCGTCCCGGCTTTGCCGCGTGGGCCGATATTCTTGATGTCGGCGATATCCGAGCGGATCTGTTTGCTGTATTCGGGACTGACCGGCAGCTGCCAAAACCCTTCACCTGTTTCTTTGCCGCATTCGATTATCTGATTGACCAGGTCTTGATCGTTCCCCAGAATTCCCGTGTTTTGATCGCCCAGTGCGACGATTACCGCACCGGTAAGTGTGGCCATATCGACGATGCTTGTCGCACCGAGTTTCTCGGCGTAGGCCACGGCATCAGCCAGGACAAGTCGGCCCTCGGCGTCGGTATTTAATATCTCGACGGTTTTGCCGGTCATGGCGGTAACGACATCGCTCGGTCGCGAAGCGCTGCCGTCAGGCATATTTTCAACCGCAGCAACGATACCGATGACTGGCACCGACGGCTTTAGCAGGCCGATCGCCCGCATCGTGCCAAGGACAGTTCCGCCGCCTGACATATCGTATTTCATGGCATCCATGCCTTCGCCGGGTTTTAGCGAGATGCCGCCCGTGTCAAAGGTTATTCCTTTGCCTACCAAGGCGAGCAATTCGCCTTTCTTCCCCGTGCTTTTTGACGGCGAATAGCGTAGAACGATCATTTTGGCCGGCTGAGTCGAGCCGTACGACACGCTCATCAGCGAACCCATGCCGAGCTTGGTCATCTTGGCTTCGTCGAGGATCTCGCATTTTAGCCCGACCTCTTTGGCCATCGCCTGAGCACGCTTGGCCATTTCGGTAGGTGTCAGAATATTTGGCGGCTCGTTAGCCATTTCGCGGGTAAAGTTCATCGACTCGCCGATCGCCTGTCCCCGGGCAATGCCGTTCTTTAGATCGGCGGCCTTTGCCCCGTCGACGCAGACTACAAAATTGGTTACCGCCTTGTCGTTTTTATCCTTTGTCTTGTACTTATCGAGTTCAAACTGGCTGGTAATAAATCCTTGAACCGCATTTTGGGCGACCGTGACCGAGTCGGCCTCGCTTCGCGGCAGCAGGGCAAAGCTTTTAACGTTACGCGTTCTCAGAAACCGCGTCGCCGCACCGGCGAGGTGAGCGATTGAGTGTTCCTGATATTCGTTCCGACTTCCAACGCCGATGAGCAAAAGGCGGCTGGCCTTAACGCTTCCTTTTGCCGCGAATCGCAACAAAGCTGTCTGACCTGCATCACCTTTAAATTCTTCGGATTTGATGATCGCGGTTACCAACCCGCCGGTCAATTTGTCCAAATCCTTTAGTATGTCCGTTGTTATTTTCTCGCCTTTAAAAATTGGTACGGCCAATGCATCTACATTCGCCTCAGTAAAATTACCGGTAATTGCCTGGGATTTCATTTATACCTCAATAAATATCTATTTTCCGTAAAAAACTCTTTAATATCTATAACTTATCTAAGCTTTTCTTTCAACTCTTGCCGGGTTTCTCTGTCTATAGTTTTTTTCATTGCGGTCTCGCGTTTATCGAATAATTTCTTACCTTTTGCAACACCGATCTCAACCTTTATCCGGCCGTTTTTCCAATAGAGGCTCGTCACTACCAAGGTCATGCCTTTTTGGGTGGTTTCTTTCTCAAGCTTTTCGATCTCGCGCCGATGCAGCAATAATTTACGCGACCTTAGCGGATCGTGGTTATTGATGTTGCCATGCGAATAATGCGAAATATGAGCACCCAACAGCCATACCTCGCCGTCGATAATTGAAACATACGATTCCTTTAATTGTATCCGTCCGGCCATTATGCTCTTGACCTCGGTGCCGACAAACGCGGCTCCAGCCTCATACTTGTCGAGAATGAAATATTCGTGATAGGCCTGCCGGTTATTTAAAATTTCTTTGTCCACAGACATAAACCTCTATTTTGCCTAGCTGTACGCTGATTGGCAAAGTGGTTTGACAATCGTCGGTGCGGAAACGTAAATTATTAATACGCTGGGAGATCGTCTAATGGTAGGACTGCAGTCTCTGGATCTGCCTATCGGGGTTCGAATCCCTGTCTCCCAGCCAATTATTAAGGTGGTCAGTGGCCGGTGTTCAGTGATCAGAAAATAGCTTTCTTACACCGACCACTGACTACTGACCACTGACCACAGCTTATGGATGGCTGGCATGAAACCGAAATTCGGGTCCGTTATGCCGAAACCGACCAGATGGGAATTGTGCATCACGCTAACTTCCTGATCTGGTTCGAGACGGGCCGCAGCGAACTCTGCCGCGCGAAAGGCTTTTCCTACAAGGAAATGGAGGAACAGGACGGGGCCTTAATGGTCGTCGCCGAATCCTACTGCCGATACAAATCACCCGCTTATTACGAGGACGTTTTGACCATCAGGACAAAGGTCATTGAGATCCGCAGCCGCAGCCTGCGATTTTTTTACGAGATCTATCGAGCTTCCGATGAACTTCTCATAGCTGAGGGCGAGACACTTCACGTCGTTACGGATAAATCGAAAAAAGTTAAAAGTCTGCCCGAGATATATCGGACGCGGCTGCAAGAGAAGTCTGAAGACGCCTTTCCCCCAGATCAGGCTCCAAGTTAGTTCCAATTTCGGTGTAATTTTGTCGTAATTAGCTTAGTTGGAAACTCGACTTGAATCGCCGATGCGCGAACTTTAAACTAAATCCATGCCCGGAGCCGGAATTGCGGAAATATACTTCATCGCAGCGATGATGATTCTGATCATGATCTTTTCGATCGTCGCCATCTATATTTTCTTCAGGACCTACAAACGGGAAATGCGCGAAAAGGAGCTGCGAAAACAGAAAAAAACTGAGAGCGGAGCCGCTGAATCGGGCGAACCGGAGGAAGAAAATGTCGCACGATAAACTCTTAACAACTGGCAAAACGGCATTGGTGGTCGTTGATATTCAGGAAGCGTTTCGCATGGCGATACCTGAATTTGCGGTCACGGCTTCGCGGGCCTCGATGGCTGTTCGAGGGTTTCAGATCCTCAATCTTCCGGTTGTGGTGACCGAGCAATATCCGAAAGGTCTGGGCCGGACGGCCGAAGAGATCCAGCTTGTATTGCCGGATGGATTCGAAGCGATCGAAAAATCATCGTTTAGTTCGTGCGGAGCTGCTCAATTTGTCGAAAGGCTAAAAAAATCCGGTATTGAACAGGTTGTTCTATGTGGTCTCGAAGCTCATATTTGCGTCAATCAAACGGCACACGAACTGCTCGACAATGGATTTCAGGTGCATCTTTTGATGGACTGCGTTAGCTCGCGGTTCGAGATCGACAAAGTTGCCGCCATCGCGAAAATGCAATCGAGCGGCGTTATAGCGTCGTCGATCGAAATGGCATTTTTCGAATTACTGCGTGATTCGCAGCACGAAAAGTTTAAAGAAATTCAAGCGCTGATCAAATAGCGCCGTCAAAAATCGGTATTATCCCCAATGGAAATTTTTGCAAGTTTAAATCCCCAACAGGTCGAGGCCGTCAAAGCGACCGAGGGACCGCTTTTGATTCTCGCCGGTGCCGGTTCGGGCAAGACGCGAGTCATTACAGTTCGCATCGCCCATCTTATCTCGGAGAAAAAGGTAGAACCGCGCCATATTCTGGCCGTGACATTTACAAACAAGGCGGCCGGTGAAATGCGTTCGCGTGTCACCGAACTCTTGAAAGGGCAGCAACTGCAGTCGGCTCCGCTTATCTCGACCTTTCACAGCCTCTGCGTCCGAATTCTCAGGCAAGACATCGATAAGCTTGATGAAGGATATACAAAATCGTTTACGATCTACGACACTGACGATTCGCAAAAAGTTGTAAAGGCGTGTATCAAGGACCTCGGTTTGGACGAAAAGCAGATGGCCCCGAGATTTGTCCGAAATGCCATCAGTTCAGCTAAGAACCGCGGCGAGGATAATGAAATGTTTGCCTCGCGTGTCGATCAGGGCGATGAGAAAAAAGCCGCGACTGCAAAATTGTTCAAGATGTACGACGAACGGCTTAACCGGGCCAACGCACTCGATTTCGACGATCTGCTGATCAAAACGGTGAAATTGCTTCGCAAGTCGCCCGAGACACGGGCGAAATATAACGACCGGTATAAATATATCCTCGTTGACGAGTATCAGGATACGAACGCACTGCAATTCGCGCTTATCGGTTTTCTGACCGAAAAGCAGCAGAATATCTGCGTCGTCGGTGATGACGCACAGAGCATTTACGGTTTTCGGCAGGCTGATATTCGCAATATTCTCGGCTTTGAAAAGCACTTTTCAAATGCCAAAGTGATCCTGCTCGAACAAAATTATCGTTCGACGCAAACGATCCTCGATGCCGCTCACGCCATTATCGAGAACAACATTCACCAAAAGAAAAAGAAACTTTGGACCTCAAATCCGGGTGGCGACCGAATATTTTATTATCAGGCTTACGATGCCGATGGCGAGGCACGATTTGTCGCGTCAAAGATCGACGAACATCAACGGCGAAATCCGCAGGATCGCGTCGCGGTGCTCTACAGAACAAATTCACAGTCGCGTTTGTTTGAGGAAGCACTTCGCCGAATGCGTATCGAATACAATATTGTGGGCGGATTTTCATTCTACGAGCGGGCCGAGGTCAAAGATGTCATCGCGTATCTCAAGCTCGTTATGAATCCGTTTGACGATATTGCCTTGCTCCGCGTCATCAACACACCGGCTCGCGGACTCGGCAAGACCAGTCTTGACGAACTCCAGCGCCATGCCAAAGCCGCGGGCGAATCGCTCTGGATGACAATGGCCGCGATCACCGACGCCGGTTTTGACAAGCCGGTTAACCTGACGCCGCGTGCGAAGGAGGCGATGCGCGGATTTCGTCGCGTAATGGAAAATCTGATTGAGAAAATGAACTCGACCATGGATTCCGACAGGGCGGTTTCCGAAGTCGTGATCGCTGCGATCGAAGAGACAGGTTACGCGAATGCTTTGCGTGTCGAAGGTACGGACGAATCGGCCGCCCGGATCGAAAATCTCGAGGAACTCGTAAACGCCGCCGTTGATTACGATAAGCAGGAAGAAGACGGGCTTCGGGATTTTGTAGATCACGCGGCATTGACATCCGACATGGATAAATACGATGGCAAAGCCGGAGTTACGTTAATGACCGTCCATTCGGCAAAAGGTTTAGAGTTTCCGGTTGTCTTTCTCGTCGGACTCGAGGACGGTATTTTTCCTCACTCGCGTTCGCAAAGCGATTCAAAAGAATTAGAAGAAGAGCGTCGTTTGGCGTACGTCGCGATCACCCGTGCCGAAAAGGTGCTTTACGTGACGCATTCGATGCGTCGGCGTGTCTATGGCGAGGAGATCGCAGCCGAGCCGTCTCAATTTCTCAACGAAATGCCGCTCGAATTGATCGAGGACCTCTCAAACGGAGCGTCGTGGCTGTCTTATGCACGCAGTTCGACCGCGATGACGGCCAAGGCCACCGTCAGCGCTCTGCGAGGCGACAAAGGTCCTGCAAAGCCGAAGAGCGTGTATTCCGGCAAGACATATAA